>NZ_JBIAXG010000005.1:0-269582 GCF_042896465.1 Streptomyces sp. NPDC001292 | reverse complement strand
CGTACGGTCCTTGCGGCCGGGAACGCCGAGGTGCACGACGTCGCCCTGGCCGAGCCCGGTGACACCGCGGGCCGGCCCGGGGAACTCGTCCTGGGAGTGGGCGTGACGGACCGGGCCGGAACCCTCGCCCTGCTGGAACGGACCGCCGGGGCAGGGGCCGCGGGCCTCGTGCTCAGGGGACCCGCCCCGCGCGACCCGCAGGTGGTGCGCGCGGCCCGGAGGCTGGCGGGCCCCGCACTGGTCGAACTGCAACCGCACACCTCGTGGGCGCACGTCGTCTGGCTGCTGCGCGGTGTCATCGACCGGGCCTCCGCGCCCGCCACCGGCGCGCTCGGCACCCCCGGTCCGCACAGCGACCTGTTCGCACTGGCCGACGCGGCGGCCGAGATCATCGACGCGCCCGTGACGGTGGAGGACGCGCAGTCCCGCGTACTCGCCTACTCCGCGCGGCAGGACACCACCGACCCGGCACGGGTCTCCACCATCGTGGGGCGGCGCGTCCCCGCGGAGACCCTGACGCATTTCCGGGCCACCGGCGTCTTCCGCCGGCTGGCACGCTCCAGCGACCCCATCCGGACCCCCGCCGGTCCCGACGGCATCCTGCCCAGGCTGATCATCCCCGTGCGGGCCGGCGGCGAGTGGCTCGGATCGATCTGGGCCGTGGTCAAGTCGCCGGTTCCGCCGGAGCGCGTCCGCGAGCTCGGCGATGTGGCCTCGGTCCTGGCCCTGCATCTGCTGCGGCTGCGCGCCGAGGCAGGCATCGCACGGCGGGTGTCGGCCGGGCAACTTCGGGCGGCGCTGCGCGAAGGCGCCGTCCCGGACCGGGGGCCGGGAGCGGCCGCCGCGCTGCCGGCCGGCCCCTGGCGGGTGGTGGCCTTCGGGTCGTCGGCCGGCGGGACGGAGGACGTACGCAGGCAGCTGGACCTGTGGGAATCGGTCGCCCACCGGTTCGGCTGGCACCAGCCACTGCTCGCCGACCTCGACGGGCTGCTGTTCGGCGTGGTCACCGATCGGGGTCGGGGCGGGCGGCGGGCCGCGCCCGGTGCCCGGGCCGACGCCGGCACCGTCGACTGGCTCCGGCACGTGCTCGCCGAGACACGCTCGCACGACCCCGGTCTGTACGCCGCCGCGGGCTGCCCCGCCCGCTCCCCCGACGAGTTGCCGCGCTCCACGGCGGAAGCGGTCGAGCTCCACCGGCTGATCGGCGCCGGCCGGCTCCCTCTCGCCCACGGGAGGGGGATCGTGCTGATGGAGGACGCCTGGGACGCCGTCGTCGTGGAGCGAGCCAAGGCCGCCGTCGGTACCGACACATGGCTGCTCGGCGGGCCGCTCGCCGCGCTGCGCGCACACGACGAGGATCACGGCACGCCGTACCTCACCACCCTCGCGGCCTGGCTCGACCACTTCGGCGACCCGCAAAGCGCCGCACGGCACCTGCGGGTCCATCCGAACACGCTGCGCTACCGGCTGCGCAAGCTCGAGGAGGCCGTCCCGCTCGACCTCTCCTCGCCCCGTCTGCGGCTGGCGCTGCGGCTCCAGCTCATGGCGATGGGCGAGACACCCGCGCACGGCGAGCCGCCGCGTTCCTGACCACCGCCGTACCGTGATCGCCGGGGCTCAGCCTCTCGCCGCTCCTTCCGTGGACGGCGTCCGGCGCGGTGCCGGGCTGTCCAGGTGGACTACCAAGGTCCGGTGAAAACGGTCTACGGCGTCGTCGACGCCGCGGATGAAGCCGGACTGCGCGTTGCCGCGGGTACTCCCCGTGCTCTTGAACAAGGACAGGCGGATCTTCACGGACGGCCCGGTTCGCGACCTGGTGGCATGGAACACGGAGAAGGTCTTCGGCCGGAGCGGCCGCCGGTCACGCACCTTCGCCGGCCTGGGCCGTCCCACAACCCGCGGAGGAACCCGATGTGCCGTCTGTTCGGACTCAGCAGCGCGCCGCGGCGCACCCGCGCCACCTTCTGGCTGCTGGACGCCCCGGACAGCCTCAGCCGGCAGAGTCACCGTGATCCGGACGGCACCGGGCTGGGGTACTTCACCGCGGACCGCGGACCGCGGGTCGACAAGGCGCCGATCGCCGCCTACCGGGACCGCGCGTTCGCCGAGGACGCCCGGCAGGTGGAGTCCGCCACCTTCCTCGCCCATGTGCCTTTCGCCTCGACCGGCGGCCTGGACGCCCGCAACACCCACCCCTTCGAACAGGAAGGGCGGCTGTTCGCGCACAACGGGGTCATCGAGGGCCTCGACGCGCTCGACGACCACCTGGGCGAGGACCGGTCGCTGGTCAAGGGCGACACCGACTCCGAGCGGTTCTTCGCCCTCGTCACCCGGGAGACCCGCGAACACGGCGGAGACGTCACCGCCGGCATCGCGCGGGCCGCGCGCTGGATCACCGGGCACCTGCCCGTCTACGCCCTCAACCTGGTCCTCGTCACCTGCACCACGGGGTCGTACCGCCGACCGTGGGGTGCGCGGAGGTCGACGAGGAGATCGGACTCGACGTGGTGACGGGGGCCGCCCGCGCGCTGCCGCGGGACGGCGACCTGGTGCTCAGCGACTCCTTCGGGTTCGGCGGGCACAACGCCGTGCCGGCGCTGCGGCGCGTGCGCTGACCGGGGCCCGGTGACGTCCGGTGACGGGACGGGCCCCGTGCGGCGGGAGTCGCGCGGGGCCGGTCCTCACGCGGTGCGCTTGCGGGAGGCCGTCTTCTTCGCCGGGGTCTTCTTCGTCGTGCTCTTGGCGGTCGACGCGGTCTTGTTCGCGGACCGCGACGACTGCGCCGCCTTGGACCTGCCGGCCGTGGACTTCTTCGCGGCGGCCGTCGTCTTCTTCGCGGCGGTCTTCTTCGCCGCGGGGGCCGGCTTCCGGGCGGTCGTCTTCTTGGCCGCGGCGCCGGTCCGCTTGCCGCGCGGAAGGTGCCTGACCTCGGCCTCCTCGGCCTCCTCCGCCGGCTCCCCGGCCTCCTCCGCCACTTCCTCGCCCCGGGACTGCTTGGCCGCCCGCACGCTCTTCTCCAGGGCGGCCATCAGGTCGAGGACCTTGCCGCCGGGGGCGGGTTCGGGGGCCTCGGGAGGTGCCTCACCGGCGGCCTTGGCGGCGATGACCTCCTCCAGCGCGTCGCGGTACTCGTCGTGGAGGTCGCGGAGGTCGACCTCGCCCAGGGTGTCCATGAGGGCGTCGGCGAGGTCCAGTTCCTTGTCGCGGACGGTGACGTCGACGTCCGGGGCGACGCCCTGGGGGGCGCGGATCTCGTCGGGCCAGAGCAGGCCGTGCATGGCGATGACGTCGTCCACCACCCGGAGCATGCCCAGGCGCTCGCGGCCGCGCAGGGCGAACTTCGCGATCGCCACCTTCCGGCTGCGCTTGAGGGCCTCGCGCAGCAGGGTGTACGGCTTGGCGGCGGGGGCGCCGCTCGCGGCCAGGTAGTACGCGTTCTCCATCTGGAGCGGGTCGATCCGGTCGGCCGGGACGAAGGCCACGATGTCGATCGTCTTCGCGGTGGGCAGCGGCAGGTGGGCCAGGTCCTCGTCGGTGATCGGGACGATGGTGCCGTCCGCGTCCTCGTAGGCCTTGCCGATCTCCGCCTGGGTGACCTCGCGCTCCTCCAGTTCGCACACCTTGCGGTAGCGGATGCGGCCGCCGTCCTCCGTGTGGATCTGGCGGAAGGAGATGGTGTGGCTCTCGGTCGCGTTCACGAGCTTGATCGGGATGCTGACCAGGCCGAACGAGACGGCGCCGTTCCAAATGGATCGCACGTGCAGCACCTTCCGGATCGGATCAATACGATCTGCTTGATCTATTTGATCTACTTGTCATGGTTTACGTGATTTCCATGGTTTTCTTATCGTATGGCGCCGATCACGGAGGTGGAGGGGCGACGGCTCGCGCTCAGCAACCTGGACAAGGTGCTGTATCCCGCGACCGGGTTCACCAAGGGGGAGGTGCTGCACTACTACGCGACGACCGCCGACGCGCTGCTGCCCCATCTGCGGGACCGGCCGCTGTCCTTCCTGCGGTACCCGGACGGGCCGGACGGGCAGGTGTTCTTCGCCAAGAACGTGCCGCCTGGTACGCCCGAGTGGGTGACGACGGCCGAGGTGCCGAGGTCGACGGGGGCGGCGCGGATGGTCCTGGTGCAGGATCTGCCGAGTCTGATGTGGGCGGCCAACCTGGTGACCGAGTTCCACACCCCGCAGTGGGTGGTCGAGGCGCCCGCGGCGGCCGACCGGCTGGTGTTCGATCTGGATCCGGGGGCGCCGGCGAGCGTGGTGGACTGCTGCCGGGTGGCGTTGTGGCTGCGGGAGCGGCTGGCCGAGGACGGGATCGAGGCGTACGCGAAGACGTCCGGATCGAAGGGGCTGCATCTGCTGGCCGCGGTGCGGGGGGCTTCGAGCGCGCGGACGTCCGAGTACGCGAAGGGGCTCGCCGTGGAGGCGGAGCGTGCCATGCCCGAGCTGGTGCTGCACCGGATGACGCGGAGTCTGCGCCCGGGGAAGGTGTTCGTCGACTGGAGTCAGAACGCGGCGCGGAAGACCACGGCCGCGCCCTACACGCTGCGGGCCCGCCGGGAGCCCTTGGTCTCGGCGCCGGTCACCTGGGAGGAGGTGGCGGGGTGCCGGGCGCCGGGGCGGCTGGAGTTCCGGGCGCCGGACATCGTGCCCCGGCTGCGGGACCACGGTGACCTGCTGGCTCCGCTGCTGGCCCCTGAGCGTGCGGCCGTGCTGCCGTGAAGGGGGAACCGGGGCGTCCGGTCACACCCACTCAGGGACCCGGCCGTCCGGTCACACCCGCTCCCACGTCCTGCGGTCCCTCGCCATCGCGTGGAGTGCTTCCACGTCCGCCGGTTTCAGCAGGCCGCCCAGGCGGGTCAGGTCCCGCAGGTCGGCGGGCTCGAGGACGCGTACGCCCCTGGGCGGGGCGGTGACGCGGAGGGCGCCCGGGTCCGTCAGGACCAGGATGGGGCGCACCTCGGCGGTCAGGGCGTAGGAGGCCCGGTCGGCCCGGCTGCGGAGGTCGCGCAGGAGGGGGGCCGGGTCGTGGCGGCCAAGGGCGACCATCGGGTCGTCGATGCGGACGCGCTGCTTGCGCGCGTACAGGGCGTGGACGGCGAAGAGGCCGCCAGGGCCGATGACCAGGTGGTGGATGCGGTCACCGCCGGGCAGCGGGACGGAGTGGAGGGCGTGCCAGCCGGCGCCGTCGAGGTGGTCCAGGGCCTCGCCCACCGTCTGCTCGGCGGTCAGGGCGCGGCGGCGCGGGTCCGGGCGGAGGCGGTGGGCGGGGGCGGGTTCCCGGTCGAGGGCGATCAGCAGCGCCTCGCCGGGTCGGTTGGGGGCCAGGTCGTCGTCCGGGTGCAGGCTCAGGCGGGCGAGTTCGGCGGGGGTGGGCACCGGGGGCGGGCCCACCGCCACCGGGCCGGTGAGGAAGGGGCCCAGGGCCTGGAGCACGTCGTCCTGCTCGTCCTCGCTGAGGAGGTTGACCCGGGCGGCCTCACGGTCGTACCAGGCGATGTTCCTGCCGTCGGGCCGGCAGACGTAGAGCCGTTCCTGTCCGTGGCGCCAGGTCGGTATGACGCGCAGTCCGCGGTGTCCGCTCATGCATCATCACCCCCACGACCATGGGAACAGGCGGGGTGCTCCCGGGGCAAGAACCCGGCTACCTTGAGAGAGCCTGTCGGCAGACTCCCGTCGTCCGCCCGGAGGGCGGGCCTGGCGGTGTCCGGTGTGTGCGATCGCAAGGCGCCGGAGCGCCCTCGTGGCGCAGTCACGTGGGTGGTCGGGCACGCCGCGAGCGTGCGTGCCGGACACCGCCAGGCAGGCGGGAGCCTGAGGACGGGCTCTTGTTGGGAGGGGGAGGTTGGGGAGGCGCCGTTGCGGACCCGCAGGAAGCAGCCCGACGTACCGGCTCCGGACAGCCCGTGGAGCGAGATCGTGCCCGGCCTGTGGATGGGCGGGCACGAGTTCAGAGCGCCCTCCGGGCAACTGGAACTCGCCGTCGTGCGCGATGAGTTCGATCTTGTGCAGACCTTGCTCAGACTGCCGGGGCACGGGCCCGACCCGGGTGTCGAGCACCATGTGTGGCCGATACCCGACGGGCCGCTGGACGGAACGCAGCTCGCGGGGGTGATGCGGCTGGCCCGGGCAGCCTGTGACGCGCTGGACCAGGACCGCCGGATCTTGGTGCGCTGCTACTCCGGGTACAACCGCTCGGGGCTGGTGGTCGCGCACGCGCTGGTCCGCCAGGGGCGTTCCGCCGACGAGGCGATCCGGCTGGTCCGCGCCCGCCGCTCCCCCTGGGCACTGCACAACGAGCTGTTCGTCGACTATCTGCGGACGGGCCTGTCGACGGCACGGTTGCTGGAGGAGCTGGCCGAGTAACCGTTTCACCCGGCTGCGTACGCGAGAAACGAAAACCCCGTGAGCAAAAGGGACTTCCATACGAAACGAATAGGGTGTACGAGGCTGTCACCCGCGCCACTACCCCTCCCCCAGCTCTCCTCCAGCCACCGGAGAAACGTGTTCCGCAGACGCCCCGCCCTGGCCACCGCCCTCGTCACCCTGCTGACGGCGACGACGGCTGCCTGCGGCGACGCGGGCGGGCTGCGCGGCGCGGGGCCCACGCCGACCGCGGTCAGTCCGGCCCGGCTGTGGCCCTCGCTGCGCCCGGCGGCCAGCCCCGCCTGGCCCTACGACGAGATACAGAACGAGACGGTCGAGGGCGTCACCGCCCTCGGCGACGACATCCACGAGGTCGACCCGGTGGCCGTCGTACGGGCCGAGGTGGCCGTGCATCCGGACGCCTACACGAGCGCCAAGGCGCCGTACCAGGACACGGCCGTCCGGCTCGCGGAGTGCGGCCGGGGGAAGGATCCGTCGCGGTGTCCGGTCATGCGGCCGTACTACCGGGATCTCACCGGTGACGGGCACGACGACATGGCACTGAGCTTCCGGCTGCACCCGACCAACCAGACCGCGGTGCGCGTCTACACCTTCGAGGGGCACCGGCTGGTGCAGGTCTTCGCCAACGACGACGCGGTGATCGGCGTGGAGCTGGCCGGGCGGGCCGTGATCATCCGCTCGCCGGCCGGGATCGCCGGGTACGAGTACCGCACCACGTGGTCCTGGGACCCGGAGCAGCGGGCGATGGTGTTCTCGCGCGACGAGTTCCTGCGCACCGGCCGGCACCGGCCCACGCACGCGCGTACCCACTCGCACCTCGCCGCGTCCCCGCTCCCGCCCACCCGCGCTCCCTCCCCGTCCCTCGCCCGGTGACGCCGGCGCGGGCGCCGTGGCGCGGGTGACGCGGGGCCGGGTACCGCGGGACCGGCCGGCACCGCGTCCGGGTGACCCGTCCCGGGCGGCGCCCCGCCGCACGGGGGTGACGCCCCCTCGGACGGCGGCGCCCCGATGGCGCAGTGTGACGGGCCTCCGGGACGCGGCACTCCTAATGTGGCGGTTAGTCAGATCCGCCCGGCTTCGATGGGCTTCGCCACTCAGGTGGAGGTACTCCATGTCCCTGCGCTCCCCCCTCACCCGACTGGCCATGGCGGCCGCCACCGGCGCACTCCTCTCCACGGTCGCCGCGACACCCGCCGTCGCCGACGACGGCCGGAGCGGCAACCAGAAAGCGACCCCCCGGCACAGCACCACACCCCGGCACAGCACGACACCCCACCACAGCACGGCCCGGCAGAACAGCGACGCCCCCGACCACCGCCACCCGCGCTTCTACCGGGGCGTCGTCACGGCCCGCTCCGGGCTGGCCCTGCGCACCCTCCCCGACCGCGGCAGCCGGGTGCTGCGGGTGGCCCGGCCGGGCCGGCTCGTGTGGATCCACTGCAAGACGCTGGGCGGGCCGGTGAACGGCAACCGCGTGTGGTACCTCCTCTCGGACGGCGTCCGGGCGTGGGGCTCGGCGCGCTACATCGCCAACATCGGGCCCACGCCACGCTGGTGCTGACACGCAAGGCGGACAAGCATCGCCTTTTGGGTAGATTCCGGATATGACCCAGGCCGGAACCACCGAGGCAGCGGCTGCCCCGTCCGCGCCCGCCGTCCGCCTTCCCCGGCGCCGCGGCGTCGAACTCGCCCTCATCGTCCTCGCCGTCCTGCTGCCGGTCTGCGGCTACTGCGCCGTAGGCCTGGCTCGGAACGGCACCGTCCCGCCCGGCGCCGCCGGTTACGGCGCAGGGCTCGGCGTGCTCGCGCTGGTCGCGCACATCGCGGTGCGCCTGTGCGCGCCGTACGCCGACCCGCTGCCGCTGCCCATCGCCGTACTGCTCAACGGGCTGGGCCTGGTGCTGATCTACCGGCTCGACCTGGAGACACCGGGCGACGAGGCCGCGCCTGCCCAACTGGTGTGGTCCACGCTGGGCGTGGGGCTGTTCATCCTGGTGGTGCTCGTGCTGCGCGACCACCGGTTGCTCCAGCGCTACGCCTACGTCTGTGTCACCACCGCGCTCGCCCTGCTCACGCTGCCGATCTTCTTCCCCGCCGTCAACGGCGCCCGGATCTGGATCCGGCTGGGCGAGTTCTCCATCCAGCCGGGCGAGTTCGCGAAGGTTCTGCTGGCGGTGTTCTTCGCCGCGTACCTGGCCGCCAACCGCAGCGCGCTGGCCTACAGCGGCCGCCAGGTGTGGCGGCTGCAACTGCCCACCGGCCGGGTGCTGGGACCGGTGGTCACGATCTGGCTGCTGAGCGTCTGCGTGCTGGTCCTGGAACGCGACCTCGGCACCTCGCTGCTGTTCTTCGGGCTGTTCGTCGTCATGCTGTACGTGGCCACCGGCCGCACCGGCTGGATCGCCGTCGGGCTGCTCCTCGCGGCGGCCGGCGCGGTCGCCGTCGGCTGGCTGGAGCCGCACGTGCACAGCCGGTTCGGGGAGTGGCTGCACCCGTTCGCGTCCATCGAGGCCGGTCAGGGACCCGGCCAGGTGGCCCAGTCGCTGTTCTCCTTCGCGGCGGGCGGTGTGACCGGCACCGGGCTGGGCCTCGGCCACTCGATCCTCGTCGGCTTCGCCGTCAAGTCGGACTTCATCCTGGCCACCGCCGGGGAGGAACTGGGTCTGACCGGGCTGTCCGCGGTCTTCCTGCTGTACGCGCTGCTCGTCGAGCGTGGATACCGGGCG
Source organism: Streptomyces sp. NPDC001292 (assembly GCF_042896465.1). Taxonomy (NCBI): domain Bacteria; kingdom Bacillati; phylum Actinomycetota; class Actinomycetes; order Kitasatosporales; family Streptomycetaceae; genus Streptomyces; species Streptomyces sp. NPDC001292. Next base: position 260,458 of record NZ_JBIAXG010000005.1, on the reverse strand, counting down.
GGCCTCGCCCTGCGCGACCCCTTCGGCCGGCTGCTCGCGATCGGGCTCGCCTCGCTCGTGGCGCTCCAGGTGTTCGTGATCGCCGGCGGGGTGACCGGCCTGATCCCGCTGACCGGACTGGCGATGCCGTTCCTGGCGCAGGGCGGCTCGTCGGTCGTGACCAACTGGACGATCGTGGCGCTGCTGATCCGGGTGAGCCATGTGGCACGCCGGGAGTACGACGGGACGGTGGCCCCGTGACCCGCGAGGAGGCCGTCCGTTGACCCGGTGCATCCGGCACGCCGCGGCCTTCTGCGTGCTGCTGCTGGTGGCGCTTTTGGTGAACATCGCCTGGTTGCAGGTGCTCCAGAGCCCGGAGTACGGCGGCAATCCGGCCAACCGCCGCCCCACCATCGCCCGTTACCAGCAGCCGCGCGGCGAGATCCTGGTCGGCGGCCGGCCGGTCACCGGCTCCAAGGACACCCGGGAGCAACTGCGCTTCGAACGGACCTACACCGACGGGCCGTTGTACGCGCCGGTTACCGGCTTCGCCTCGCAGCTGTACGGGACGACGTTCCTGGAGCACTCCGAGGACGCGGTGCTGTCGGGCTCGGATCCGATGCTCGCCGGGTTCGGGCCGTGGAGGGGGTTCAGGGGCGGGCAGAGCCCGGGCGGCAATGTGGTGACGACGATCGATCCGGCCGCCCAGCGGGCCGCGTTCGACGGGCTGGGCGGACGCAAGGGGGCGGTCGCGGCGATCGAGCCGACGTCGGGGCGGATCCTGGCGCTGGTGTCCACGCCCTCGTACGACCCCTCGCTGCTGTCCGGGAACAGGCCGGCGGTGTCGGCGGTGTGGGCGCGGCTGAACGAGGACCCGGAGCAGCCGATGCTGAACCGGGCGGTGCGGCAGACGTATCCACCGGGGTCGACGTTCAAGGTGGTCACCGCGGCGGCCGCGCTGGACGCGGGCGTGGTGCGGGATCTGGACGAGCCGACCGACTCACCGGACCCGTACCTGCTGCCGGGCACGACGACGTGGCTGTACAACGAGGCCGACGACTGCGAGAACGCGTCCCTGCGGCATGCGTTCGAGTGGTCGTGCAACACGGTGTTCGCGAAGCTGGGCGTGGACGCGGGGGTGCGGGGCATGCGGGCCGCGGCGGAGGGGTTCGGCTTCAACGACAAGAAGGTGAGGATCCCCTTCTCGGTCTCGCCGAGCACTTTCGACACCCGGGTGGACCGGGCGCAGCTCGCGCTGTCGTCGATCGGGCAGTACAACACGCGGGCCACTCCGCTTCAGATGGCGGTGGTGGCGGCGGCGGTCGCGAACGGCGGGAGGGTGCGGTCGCCGTACCTCGTGGAGCGGACCACGCGCCGGAGCGGGGGCACGATCTCCGCGGCCGGTTCCCGGCCCGCGCGGCAGGTGATGCGTCCGACGACAGCGGCGCGGCTGCGGGAGCTGATGGCCGGCGTGGTCACCGAGGGCACCGGCGGGAACGCGGCGATCCCCGGGGCCACGGTGGGCGGCAAGACCGGCACCGCCCAGCACGGCCTGGGCAACGCCGGTACGCCGTACGCCTGGTTCGTCTCCTGGGCGCAGGGCGACGGCGACATGGAGCCGAGGGTCGCCGTCGCCGTGGTGGTGGAGGACGCGTCCGCGCGGCGGGGTGACATCAGCGGGGGCGGTACGGCGGCGCCGATCGCCAAGGCGGTGATGCAGACGGTGCTGCACGCGGCGCCCGCCAAATGAGACGGGGGTGCCGGGGGTGGGCTGAGGCCGCCCTACCGTTCCGGCGCGACGATTCCGGCACCGGCGTACGAACTCGCCCGGGTCAACCTTGCACGTCTCAACGAACCACTCGACTCACCACAGTTGAAGGACTTCGTGGACGCGCTCGACCCGGCGAGGCCGGGCGCGGACGCCGCGGACGGCTTCGTCTGGCCGCTGCGGAGCGACTCCGGCAACGCGACGGACGTCGCGGTCTTCGGCGACGCGTGGCCGATCATCGGCATGTCGTGGCGCGGGACCCGAACGCCCTGACGGCCTACACGTACCGGGGACGGCACCGTGAGATGCCGGCCCGCCGCCGGGTGAGGCTCCCTCCCCCACGCCGTTCAGGCAGTGGGGAGGTTCGAGCGGCCGTTGGAAGCGGCCACCGCCCTGTGGTGGGTTCCGGCGGGTCACCGCCCGACGGTGGCGGAGGCGGAGGAACGGCTCCTCCACCTCCGTGCGCACGGTCCGACGGGGTACGCGTTCACCCTGCGGGCGTCGTTCCCGCCCCGGCGGGCGGTGCCGGTGACCGGCGGGGCGCCCGGTGAGCCGGGGGATCAGCCGGTGAGGCGCTGCCCCTCCTCGATCGCCTCCTCCACCTCCGCCACCCGCTCCCGCTCCTCGGCCGCGAAGCGTTCCGCGTCCAGCTTCTCGGCGATCTCCTCGTCCTGGGCCATGAGCTGGTCCAGGTTGGAGTCGCCCATCTCGAAGACGCCCATGTCGACGTAGGCCTGCTGGAGGCGTTTGCCCCACAGGCCGATGTCCTTGACGCAGGGGACGATGCGGCTGAAGAGCAACCGGCGGAAAAGCTTGAGGAATTCGGAGCGCTCGCTGAGTTCGTCGGCCTCCGCCCTGGGGATGCCGAAGTTCTCCAGGACCTCCACGCCGCGCAGGCGGTCGCGCATCAAGTAGCAGCCCTCGATGACGAATTCCTCGCGTTCGCGCAGTTCGGCGTCGGTGAGCTGCCGGTAGTGGTCGCGCAGGGCCATGCGGCCGAAGGCCACGTGGCGGGCCTCGTCCTGCATGACGTAGGCGAGGATCTGCTTGGGCAGGGGCTTGTCCGTGGTGTCGCGGATCATGCCGAAGGCCGCCAGGGCGAGGCCCTCGATCAGTACCTGCATGCCCAGGTACGGCATGTCCCAGCGGCTGTCGCGCAGGTGTCGCCGAGGAGGGACTGGAGGTTGTCGTTGATCGGGTACAGCATCCCGATCTTCTCGTGCAGGAAACGGCCGTAGATCTCGGCGTGCCGGGCCTCGTCCATGGTCTGGGTCGCCGAGTAGAACTTGGCGTCCAGGTCGGGGGCGGACTCCACGATCCGCGCGGCGCAGATCATCGCGCCCTGCTCGCCGTGCAGGAACTGGCTGAACTGCCAGGACGCGAAGTGCCGGCGCAGCTCACCCTTGTCACGGTCGGTCATCTTGGCCCAGTGCGGGGTGCCGTAGAGGGTCATCGCCTCCTCGGGGGTGCCGAGCGGGTCGTACGGGTCCACCTCCAGGTCCCAGTCGATCCGCTTCTGTCCGTCCCACTGCTTGTCCTTGCCCTTCTGGTAGAGGGCGAGGAGGCGGTCGCGGCCGTCGTCGTACTCCCAACTGAACCGAGCCGCGCCGGTCGCGGGGATCTGCCAGTGCGAGTCCCCCGGATTCCTGGCGTACAGGTCGTAGGTCGGCATACTTCGCAGGTTCACACGTAGACGCTGAGTCAACAAGTCGTGCGCAAGGGATTGACGAGCTTGCTGACAGACAGTCTCATAGGAGGCGGGAGAACCTGACCCCCGGGTAACCAGCCGACCCAGCCACATCCCGTACGACGAGGTGGGACAGCCATGACGACCGTGACGGAAGACGGCGCGCTCGCAGGTCTGCGCGACGCGCTCGGCCTGCTCAAGGACCGGGAGCAGGTGGCCGAGCGGCTGCTCGACTCTTCCGCCAAGCACTCCTTCGACCCGGACGAGGAACTGGACTGGGACGCGCCCTTCGAGGAGGGCAAGTGGTTCTGGCCACCGGAGCTGGTGTCGCTGTACGACACGCCGCTGTGGAAGCGGATGGGCGAGGAGCAGCGGATCCTGCTCTCCCGGCACGAGGCCGCGGCGCTCGCCTCGCTCGGCATCTGGTTCGAGCTCATCCTCATGCAGCTGCTCGTACGGCACATCTACGACAAGGCGGCCACGAGCGCGCACGTGCGGTACGCGCTGACCGAGATCGAGGACGAGTGCCGGCACTCGAAGATGTTCGCCCGCGTGATAGCGCGCGGCGAGACGCCCTGGTACCCGGTGAGCCGGGCGCACCAGAACCTCGGCCGGCTCTTCAAGACGATCTCCACGACCCCCGGGTCCTTCACCGCGACCCTGCTCGGTGAGGAGGTCCTGGACTGGATGCAGCGGCTGACGTTCCCGGACGAGCGGGTGCAGCCGCTGATCCGGGGCGTCACGCGGATCCACGTCGTGGAGGAGGCGCGCCATGTCCGCTACGCCCGCGAGGAGTTGCGCCGGCAGATGATGACGGCGCCGAAGTGGTCGCAGGAGTTCACGCGGATCACCTCGGGCGAGTTCGCCCGGGTCTTCTCGGTCGCCTTCGTCAACCCCGAGGTGTACACGAACGTGGGCCTCGACAAGCGGGAGGCGATGGCCCAGGTGAAGGCGTGCGGGCACCGGCGGGAGGTCATGCAGACGGGCGCGAAGCGGCTGACGGACTTCCTGGACGACATCGGCGTCCTCCGCGGTGTCGGCCGCCGTCTCTGGCAGTCCTCAGGCCTCCTGGCCTGACCCGAACCCCATCCTCCCCGCCAACGCTGAACAGACCGGAGACCCCACCCGATACCCGGAGCCACCGGCCTCGACGCGGGTCGGGCCCCGGCACCCGTCCGTGTCGACGTCCCGGCGACCAGTGAGCGGACCGCCGGCTCCCCCCGCGTCCGGCGCCGCCGACGTCCATGCGGATCCGGCCCGTCCTGCCGCCGAAGCGGCAGCGCTGCCCGCGGCACGTGAGGAACCCCGGCGCGGACACAACCCGAAACACCCCGGGCGGCACCACGGGCCCGCACCGGGCCGTGCGCCCGCGGGCTGCGCCGACCCGCGTGGCAAGCGAAGCCGCGTGACCGGCGGAAGCTGCCGTCACGCGGGGGCCACGGGCCACGCCCGGCCCGGCGCCGGGCCGGGAAGCCGCGCAGGAGCCGCGCGGCACCTGGACGCCGTTAGGTCCGGCCCTCCCGCGTGAGGCCGCGGGCCACGCGGGGCAGCGGTAGCCGCGCGGCACGGCGGCGCACGGCACGACGGCGCACGGCACGGCGGTGGCTCCGGTGGTCCGGCAGCCCCCGTCCGGCACTCCTGGTCCGCCGCCCCGGCCCGCCCCCGGTTCTCTCGCCCGGGTCGCCCGCCCGGCCCCGCACCCTCCGGCCCGGCGTCCCCAGCCCGGCGCCCCCGGTTCGCGCCCCTGCTCCGCCATGACCGGTTCGCGCCCCCGGTACACCGCCCCGGTACGCCACGCCCGGTCCGGCGGCAGCAGGTCCGGAGCGGGGCGGCCGGTCCGTCGGGCTTCGGGGCATGGGCGTGGGTGTGGGGTGGAGGGGGCGATTACGCTGCTGGTCATGAGCCCTGCCGCGTCCACTCCCGCGTACCGTCGCCTCAGTGTCGAGGAGCGGCGGGCCCAGTTGCTCGACGCGGCACTGTCCCTCTTCGCGCACCGGGCGCCCGAGGAGGTGTCGCTGGACGACGTGGCGGAGGCGGCGGGGGTGTCGCGCCCGCTGGTGTACCGGTACTTCCCGGGTGGCAAGCAGCAGCTGTACGAGGCCGCCCTGCGCTCCGCCGCCGAGGAACTGCGGTACTGCTTCGACGAGCCGCAGGAGGGCCCGCTGCTGCCCCGCCTCGCCCACGCCCTGGACCGGTACCTGGCCTTCGTCGACCAGCACGACGCCGGGTTCACCGCGCTGCTCCAGGGCGGCAGCGTGGTGGAGACCTCCCGGACGACGGCCATCGTGGACGGCGTGCGCCGGGCCGCCGCCGAGCGGATCCTGAGCCATCTGGAGGTCACGGACCCCGGCCCCCGGCTGCGCATGACCGTGCGGATGTGGATCACGGCCGTGGAGGCCGCGTCCCTGATCTGGCTGGACGAGGACAAGCAGCCGCCCGCCGAGGAACTGCGGGACTGGCTGGTCGAGCAGTTCGTGGCCGTGCTGACCGTGACCGCCGCCCGGGACGCGCAGACCGCCGGGCTGGTGGGGCGCGCCCTGGCCTCGGCGGATGGCTGACACTGGTGCCGTGAAGAGCGAAGACACCCCCTTCGAGGGCGGCCCGATGGACGGGCGGGTGCTGCCCGTGCTGGTGGGGCCCACCGGCAACCCGCCGAAGACCTACCGCATCCCGGTGCCGAACGCCGCGGGAGGCCCGCCGACCGTGCTCGTCTACCGGCGGGTACCGCGCGGGCACAGCAAGCGCCTGGGACTGCCCCAGGGATGGAAGTACGAGTTTGCCGCCGAAGGTGAAAGGAGGGCGGGCAGGAGCGGCGGCCGGCTGAAATGGCCGTGGTCCAAGCCGGAGACCCGGCCGGGCGGCAAGCCGGACGACACCGACGGGTGACCTCGTTGCGCCGTGCGGCGCACCATCGGCTCAGAAAGTCGGTTCATACGTCGAATCCTCACGATGCGGAGCGGAGACACCGCCCCGCACGGGAGGTGATGACGTGTCAGGAAGGGTGCCGCGTCTGGTGTGTACGGCGGCGGTGGCGGCGCAGGCCGCCTTCGTACCGGTGGCCGCCGTGGCCGTACCCGGGCCGCAGGGCCCCGGACAGCGGTCCGTCGCCCAGCTGCTGACGGATCTTCAGAAGCTGTACGGGCAGGCCGAACAGGCCACCGAGACCTACAACGCCACCGCCGAGCGGCTGAAGCGGCAGCGCACCGAGGCCGATCGCCTCGACGCCGCCCTCGGCGCCGCCCGGCGCGCCCTGAGCGACAGCCGCGCGCAGGCGGCACGGCTTGCCCTCCAGCAGTACCAGGGCAGCAGCACCGGACTCTCCCCGTACCTGCGGCTGCTGCTGGCGCCCGACCCGCAGCACGCGCTGGCGGAGGGGCATGTGATCGGGCAGCTGGCGCGGGAGCGGGCCGAGACGGTCAAGCGGCTCACCCGCAACGAGAAGAAGGCCGCCGACCTCGCCGGCAAGGCCCGCGAGGCGCTCGACACCCGGGTCGCCCTCACCCGGCGGCAGCAGCAGGCCCGGGACGACGTCCGGGCACGGCTGCACGACGTGGAGAAACTGCTGGCCTCGCTCAGCGCCGAACAGGTGACGGCGCTCACCCGGGCCGAGACGAACGGGATCACCATGGCGCAGCGCTCGTTCCTGGCCACCGGGGTGCTCAGCGGTGACCGCTCACCGTCACGGGAGGGCGACGAGGCCGTGCGCTACGCCGTGCGCCAACTCGGCAAGCCCTACCAGTGGGGCGCCACGGGCCCGCAGGCGTACGACTGCTCGGGGCTGACCTCGCAGGCCTGGGAGCACGCCGGGACGCCCATCCCGCGCACCAGTCAGGAGCAGTGGGCGCGGCTGAAGCACATCCCGCTGCGCGATCTCAGGCCCGGCGACCTGGTCGTCTACTTCCAGGAGGCCACGCATGTCGCCCTCTATCTCGGCGACGGGATGGTGGTGCAGGCCCCGCGGCCCGGCACGAAGGTGAAGGTCTCACCGGTCGCGGCCAACCCGGTGCTGGGCGCCGTACGACCCGATCCGGGCGGGGAGCCCCTGCGGCGGTACACGCCGCCGAAGCTCCCCCGGGGCGCCCTGGCCGGGCCGGACGTGAGTCTCTAGGCGGCGGACGCCTCGGACACCTGGGCGAGGTAGGCCTGGGCCTTGTCCGGGTCGAAGAAGAAGTTCTCCAGGTCGGACGGGTCGTCGAAGCAGTTCACGAAGCGGTCGGCGACCGGCTGGAGCTGACCGGCTGCCCCGAGGACGTTCAGGGCGTGCTCGGGCGGCGGGGCCAGCATGGCGTTGGTCCACTTGGTGACGTGCCGGGCGGTGGCCCAGTAGCGGTCGAACGTCTGCTGCATCCACTCCTCGTCGAACGGCTTGTCGCCGTGCTCGAGGATGGCGGCCAGGTACGCGGCGGCGCACTTGGAGGCCGAGTTGGAGCCCTGACCGGTGATCGGGTCGTTGGCGACGACGACGTCCGCGACGCCGAGGACCAGCCCGCCGCCGGGCAGCCGGCCGACCGGCTTGCGCACGGTCGGGGCGTAACGGCCGGCCAGCGTGCCGCCCGCGTCCGTGAGTTCGACGTCGGCGGTCCGGGCGTGCTCCCAGGGCAGGAACGTCTTCATCAGGTCCAACGTCAAAGCAAGGTGCTCGGACGGATCCTTGACACCGCGGAAGGCGTCGAGCGGGCCGCCGGGGATGCCCTCCCAGAACAGGATGTCGGCGCGGCCGGAGAGGGTGTAGGTCGGCATGATGAACATCTCGCCGACGCCGGGCACCAGGTTGCAGCGGACCGCGTCGAACTCCGGGTGCTCCGGGCGCGGGCCCAGGCCGTGCACGTACGCCACCGCCAGCGCGCGCTGCGGCTCGCTGTACGGGGAGCGGGAGGCGTCCCGTTCGAACATCTTCACCAGCTCGCCCTTGCCCGCCGAGACGAGGACGAGGTCGTACGTGCGGGAGAAGTAGTCCAGGTCGCCGACCGCGGCGCCGTGGATGACGAGCTGGCCGCCGCGCTGGGCGAATGTCTCCATCCAGCCGGCCATCTTCACCCGCTGGTCGACCGACTGCGCGTACCCGTCGAGCCTGCCGACCCAGTCGATCGCGCGCTGCGAGGGACCCGGGTCGAAGGAGCCGGGGGCGGCGACCGAGACGCCGAGGCCCTCGATGTCCGGGGCCTGGGACTCCCAGAAGTTCAGCTTCAGGTCCCGCTCGTGCTGGAGGGCCGTATGGAACATGCACTGCGTCGACATGACCCGGCCGGTGCGGATCTCGTCCGCGGTCCGGTTCGACATCAGGGTCACCTCGTACCCGTGCGACTGGAGTCCGAGGGCCAGTTGGAGACCGGACTGCCCGGCCCCCACGACGAGTATCTTCCGCATACGGGTGCTGCCTCCTACGACTTCGGGACTGCTCGCTGGACTGCTCGGGGAGCGGGTACTACTCGGGGGTCTCCTCGAGTGCGTGGGCCACGAGGGCCAGCAGGGTCTCGATGGCCGAGATCCGGCGCCGCGCGTCCATGATCATGACAGGTATGTGTGCGGGGATCGTCAGCGCCTCCCGCACGTCCTCCGGATCGAACTCCTCACTGCCGTCGAAGTGGTTGACCGCGACGATGTACGGCAGCCCGCAGCTCTCGAAGTAGTCCAGCGCCGGGAAGCAGTCCTTCAGGCGGCGGGTGTCGGCCAGGACCACGGCGCCGATCGCGCCGCGCACCAGGTCGTCCCACATGAACCAGAACCGCTGCTGGCCCGGCGTGCCGAACACGTAGAGCACGAGGTCGTCGTCGAGCGTGATCCGGCCGTAGTCCATGGCGACCGTTGTGGTCACCTTGTCCGGCGTGTCGGTGAGGTCGTCCGTCTCCTCGCTCGCCTCGGTCATCAGCGCCTCGGTCTGCAGGGGCGTGATCTCCGAGACGGCGGTGACCAGCGTGGTCTTGCCGACGCCGAAGCCGCCGGCCACCACGATCTTCGTGGCGACCGGGGCGCGGGTGCGGTCCGTCTGCCAGGGCTGCAAGGTCTCGTCGGGCTCGACGAGCGGGGAGACGCCCACGGCGGCGTCAGAGACGGCGGAGTCCACTCAGCACCCTTTCCAGCAGTGCGCGGTCCGGCCGGCCAGTGCCATGACCGGTTCCGGTTCCGTACACACGGATCTTTCCCTGGTCCGCGAGGTCGCTCAGGAGCACGCGGACCACGCCCAGCGGCATCTTCAGCAGCGCGGCGATCTCCGCCACCGTCCGCATCCGGCGGCACAGTTCGACGATGGCCCGCACCTCGGGCATGCCCTGGGTGGCGAGCGAGCCGTTGGTCAGCTCCTTGCGCTCCTCCGGGGCCTCCAGCGCGGCCACGAACGTCTCCACCAGGAGGACGTGACCGAAGCGGGTACGGCCGCCGGTGAGCGAGTAGGGGCGGACGCGGGCGGCCTTGCGGTCGCCGCCGCGGACCGGGAGCTGCCGATTGGACGTACTACCGCTCATCGGGCCGCTCCTTGGGTACTCCCGTCGGCTTCCAGGGACTTGCGCAGCTCGCTGCGGAGTTCCGGTGTCAGGACGTGTCCGGCGCGGCCGACGAAGAGCGCCATGTGGTACGCCACGACGCTCATGTCGCACTCCGCGGAGCCGTGCACACCGAGCAGCGACCCGTCGCTGATCGACATGACGAACAGGCTGCCCTCGTCCATCGCGACCATCGTGTGCTTGACCGAACCGGAGTCCATCAGCTTGGCGGCGCCGAGGGTGAGGCTGCCGATGCCGGAGACGATGGTGGCGAGGTCGGCGGCGGAGCCGCGGGGACCGGTGCGTGTCTCGCGGGCCTGGCCGGCCTCGTCGGTGGGGGTCCCCCCGCGCGAGCTCGTTCGAGCTTGGGGGAGGCCGGTGTCCGAGGAGAGGAGCAGGAGCCCGTCGGAGGAGACCACGGCCACGGATTGGATGCCGGGGACCTCCTCGACGAGGTTCGTCAGCAGCCAGTGCAGGTTGCGGGCCTCACTGCTCAGTCCGAAGGTACTGGGCGCGGTCAACTGCTTGCCTCCTCGACTGTGCCCCCCGTGTTCTGGTCGGCGATCTCCGCCTCCGCCTCGCGGTAGCCCTCCCGTGCTCCCCGGTGGAAGCCGCCCAGACGGCGGCGGAGTGCCTCGGCGTCCACGGAAGTGCTGCGCTGGCGCGGGGCCGGGGCGGGAGCGGTTATCTTCGGGGTGCGCTTGGGCAGGCCCTTGGCGGTGACCTCGTCCTCCGACGCGTCGGGGGTCCGGTGGTGTTCCGCCTCGGCTTCGCCGTCGGCGGGGGTGTTCTGCTGCGGGGGCGGTGTGGTGCGGGCGGCCTCGGCGCCGCCTTCGGCCGGTTCGCTCCCCTCCGCACGGGTTTCCTGCTGGAGGGGTGCCGCGGCCTCGGTCTCGTCCTGGTCCGGTTCGCTCCCGGCCGCGGTGTCCGTGGGGGTTTCCCGGTCGGGTGCGGAGGGCGCGTGCGAGGCCTGCCCGAAGTCGGCGGGGGCGGGGTGCGGGCGCGCCGGGTCCGGCTCGCCCGCGGGCGACGGGAGCAGGAGCTCCATCGTCGTCTCGGACGGCGATGCCGGTTCCTCGTCCACCGGGTCCTCGGTGGCCGGTCCCTCGGTGGCCGGTTCCTCGTTCGCCGGTTCCGCGGTGGCCGGTGCCTCGTCCGCCGCCTCCGCCTCGCGCACCGCCTTCTCGGCCAGCGCGACCAGGGGGTCGGTGCCCTCGGCACGGATGGGCAGGACGTTGGAGTTGGCCTCGGCGTCGGCGCCGGGCAGGGAGACCGCGGGGGCCTCTCCGGCAGCCGGGGCGGAGTCCGCGACGGCGGAGGCGGGCGCGGCCGCCAGCACGGACTTGGGGACGACCACGACGGCCGCGATGCCGCCCTGCTTCTGCTCGCGCAGCTGCACGCGCACGCCGTGCCGGTGGGCGAGGCGGGCCACGACGTACAGACCGAGGCCCAGGCCCTGGTCGCCCTCCTTGTCGTAGGCGGACTTCGGGTCGAACTCGGTGAGGCGGGCGTTGAGGCGGGCCAGCCGCTCCTCGGGCACACCGATGCCCTCGTCCTGGACGGAGAGCATGACCTCGCCGTTCTCCAGGAGCCAGCCTGAGACCTCGACGGGCTGGTCGGGCGGGGAGAACGAGGTGGCGTTCTCCATGAGTTCGGCCAGCAGGTGGGACAGGTCGTCCGCCGCGAACCCCGCCACGTGCGCGTGCGGCGGCAGCGCGGCGATCCGGACACGCTCGTAGCGCTCGATCTCGCTGACCGCGGCGCGTACGACGTCGACCAGCGGAACCGGCCCGGCGTGCTGCTGGACGTGCTCGGAGCCGGCCAGCACGAGGAGGTTCTCGCTGTGCCGGCGCATGACCGTGGCGAAGTGGTCGAGCTTGAAGAGGGTGGACAGGCGGTCGGGATCCTGCTCCCGGTCCTCCAGGCCCTCGATGACGGTGAGTTGCCGTTCCACCAGGCCGAGCGTGCGCAGCGCCAGATTGACGAAGCTGCCGCCTATGCCGCTGCGCAGCCGCTCCAGCTGGGCGGCGGAGTCGGCGAGTTCGGCGCGCAGCTCCTCGCGGGCGTCGGCCATCTTCTGGCGCTGGCCGACCAGGTGCTTGCGGTCGGCCTCCAGGGTGGCGATCCGCTCGGCGAGCGAGACGGCCTGCGCGTGCAGGGTGTTGACGGAGCGGACGACCTGCGCGAACTCGTCGTTGCGGCCGGTGAACTTGACGGGTTCCTCGGCGGCCGGGTCCTGCGCGCCGGCCAGCCGCGCCGAGCCCAGGCGCAGCACCGCGAGCGGCCGGGTCAGGGTGCGGGCGAGCCCGGTGGCGATGCCGATGGTGACCAGCAGCAGGGTGCCGAGCAGGGCGATGCGGATCTCCAGCGCGGTGACGTCGTCGTCGCGGAGCTGCGCCAGGTCCTTGGTGCGGCGGTCGTACAGGGAGGACTCCGCGCCGCGCATCAGGTCGACGCGGGCGCTGAGCGCGGCGTCGGCCTTCTTGACGCTGGTGTCCAGGTCCGTGTCGGAGAGCGTCGGCTGCTGGGTGAGCGAGACGAGATACTTCTCCGCGGTGTCGACCTCCGCCCCGCTCACCGTGGAGTCGTACGACGCGCGGGCCTCCTGGGGAGCGGTGTCGCGGAAGCCGGCGAGGGCGGCGTCGGAGCGCAGCCGGGCCTGCTGGGCGGCGGCGCTCAGGGCGTCGCGCTGCTTGGTGTCGGCCTCCGAGGACGTGTTGGTCTGCGTGGGCAGGCCGGTGACGGGACTGATGACGGTCTGCGAGGTGTACGGCACGTTCAGCGCCGCGAGCAGCAGCCCGCGGGCCGCTGCGGCCTGCTGGACGGCGGTGTCGAGCTCGGCGAGCGCGTGGGCACCGGAGCCGGCCCGCGCAGGCATCCGCTCGGCCATCCGCTCGGCCAGCTTGTGCAGGTCGGTGATGGCGGCGGAGTAGGCCTGGTGGACCTGGAGGGCGGTGCTCTGCCCGGTGAGCGCGGAGCGGCGCACGGCGGCGATGCCGTCGAGGTCCTTGCGCAGCCAGGCGGGCATGTCGGGGTCGGCGCGCAGCTCGTCGACCTGGCGGTCCACGCGGGTGCTGCGCTGCTCGGAGGGCGCCTTGGACCCGGGCCGGCCGGCGGCGACGTAGGAGGTGACCTCGTCGCGCTCGTCGGCCAGCGAGTGGGCGAGGGTGAGCGCGTCCTGGGTCTGCCCGGCGAGCGTCACCAGGTTCTGGGAGTCGCTCACCTGCCCGGAGGCGGCGATCAGGGAGGGCGCGCCCGCGCCGGCCACCGCGGCGGCCACGACGGCGACGGCGGCGATCAGACGGTTGCGTACGTGCGTGGGACGGCCCTTGCCGACGGGGATGACGGGGGGCGTGCCGGGCGTCTGCGCCGGGTCTCCTGCCATGGCCGTCTGCTTGCCTGCGCGCCGAGGCCGCTTCTTCTGCACCGGTGCTCGCATTCCTGTACTCGTGTACTCATGGGCCCGGGTGGTGCCCCGTCAGCTGGCGCGGACAGGTGCGTACACCCTCCCCACGCTCTCGACTCCGCTCGAGCAGGGGGGACCTGCATCGGTTCCCGACCCTCCCAGTGCCGGTGGGCAGTGGTCCTGCATCGTCCGACCGGCCACCCGAAGGAGTGAACCTCGGAGGGGAGTTGGCGGGCAAGTTCCTCCGGAGCGTGCGCGGGCACCGTGCGGTGGGCCGGTTGGACGTCTGCGGCAGGCTTTGGCAATATTCGCCGCCACGCCTTCCCGGAGTGATCCAATTTCACCCAAAACAGGCGGCTGACCTGCGCCGCCTCGCCGATTCCCGGATGGCTGCCACCCTTTCGCAGGGCTTGTGAAGGGCTCGTGCAGACTGGCCGGATGCGCACTGAGGTTGTTTCGGAGCCCGGCCGTCCCGACTGCCCCAACGAGGACTTCGCGAGTGTCGGACTACCCGCGTCTGGACAGGGTGGTTGCCTGGTCGTCCTGGACGGGGTGACTCCGCCGCGGACCGGGACGGGGTGTTCGCATTCGGTCTCCTGGTTCACCGCCCGGCTGGGCGGCGCACTGACCGAACTGACGCTTTCCTGCCGAGATCTGACGCTGCCGGAGATTCTTTCGCGCGCGATCCTCCGTACCGCCGAGGCACACGCTCCGACCTGTGACCTTTCTCACCCGCGTACGCCTCAGGCGACCGTCGTTCTGGCGCGCTGGTCGGAGGAGGTGGTCGAGTACCTGGTGCTGTCAGACTCGGTCCTGCTGCTGGAGTCCCCCGACGGCTCGGTCGCCGCGGTCCTGGACGACCGGCTGGCCCGCCTGCCCCGGGCCTCACTCGCCACGGACGCGCTCATCGACGCCGTCGTGCGGAACAAGGAGGGCGGCTTCTTCACCGCGGCGGCGGATCCCTCGGTGGCCGGCCGGGCCGTGACGGGCAGCGTGCCGCGCGCCGAGGTCCGGGCGCTGGCCGCGCTGACGGACGGGGCGGCTCGGTGGGTGGAGAAGTTCCGCGCGGGCGACTGGGAGCGGTGTCTCGGTCTTGTGCGCAAGGAGGGGGCGGGCTCGCTCGTGGACCGGGTGCGGGCCCTGGAGGCGGCCGACAAGGAGGAGCGGACGCATCTGCGGCGCAGCAAGACGCACGACGACGCGACGGTGGTGTTCGTGGAGCCGTGAGCGGCCCGGCGGCGGGGCCGGCTACTTCTCCGTGACCTGGTTCAACTCGTGCAGCAGCCGGGCCAGTTCGGCCACCTCGCGGCGGTCCCAGTGGGCGAGCTGGCTGACGTAGCGGGCGCGGCGGGCCTCGCGCACCTGGCCGACCCGGCGGCGGCCGTCGTCGGTGAGGGCCACCAGCCAGGCCCGTCCGTCGGCGGGGTCCGGTTCCCGGGCGACGAGGCCGAGTTCCTCCAGGGCGTGCAGCTGGCGTGACATGGTCGCCTTGCCGACGCCGATGTACCCGGCCAGCTCCGTGGCGCGCTGGCGGCCGCACTCCTCCAGGCGGACCAGCAGTCCGTAGGCGGCGGGCTCCAGGTGCGGGTGGACCTCGCGGGCCATCTCGCCCTGGTTGGCTCGTGCGCGCCGCAGCAGCACCGTCAGTTCCCGTTCGAGGGACAGGAACTCCCGGTCCGCACCGCTCGGTGACGCGCCGGACGCGACCTCACGTCCGCCGCTGTTTGCGTCTTCGTGCACGTCAGCCCCTGCCTGAAGATTTCCCGTTCCTGAAAGTTTCCGCCAGTCGGCGCCATCACCGCAGCTCCGTCAGTATTTCGCAGGCTTAGACCATCGGCAGACTCCGGCCCCCCTTCCCAGGCGCCGGTCTACGTGCGTAGCTTCTTTGCCAGGCAACTACTGGCATGCTCACGCCACTGCTGTCGCCCGCGGTCGCGGGCCGGCACGGCCCTGCTCGTCAGCGTGACCGGGACATGTCCGTGACCGGGACATGCCCGCATCCCCCCACCGAGCACCACCGAGCTTCGGAGGCACGTCATGTCCGTGCACAGATCCGGAACGACCCGCGTACGGCGGCTCACCGCCGCGGGAATCCTGCTCGCCGCGTTCTCCCTGCTCTTCACCCTTCCCTCCGCCGCAGCCACCGTGCCCGCCCGCGGCTCCGCCTACATGGGCATGGGCGTCGTGCCGCACGACGGCCAGGGCGGCACGCCGGCCGGCGGGGACGCCACCCAGACCGAGGGCGTCGACGTGGCCAGCTACCAGGGCAACGTCGCCTGGTCCACGTTGTGGAACAGCGGCGTCCGGTGGGCGTACACGAAGGCCACCGAGGGGACGTACTACACGAACCCCTACTTCGCCCAGCAGTACAACGGCTCGTACAACGTCGGCATGATCCGCGGCGCGTACCACTTCGCGACCCCGGACACGACCAGCGGCGCCACCCAGGCCAACTACTTCGTCGACCACGGCGGCGGCTGGTCCCGCGACGGCAAGACCCTGCCGGGCACTCTCGACATCGAGTGGAACCCCTACGGGGCCGCCTGCTACGGCAAGACGGCGAGCGCGATGGTCAGCTGGATCGCCGACTTCCTGAACACCTACAAGGCCCGCACGGGCCGGGACGCCGTGATCTACACGGCCACCAGCTGGTGGACCCAGTGCACCGGCAACTACGGCGGCTTCGCCGCCAACAACCCGCTGTGGATCGCCCGCTACGCATCGGACCCGGGCACCCTGCCGGCCGGCTGGGGCTACTACACCATGTGGCAGTACACGTCGTCCGGCCCGACGGTCGGCGACCACGACAAGTTCAACGGCGCGCTGGACCGCGTACAGGCACTCGCCAACGGCTAGCCCCCCGAATTCCCCGGCCGCGGGCAGGGAGTCCCCCGGCCGGGGCCCGGGCGCACCCGGCGCGATCGCGGCGACCCGCACCGGGCGCGCCCCGGGACGCCCCGAACCGCCGCGGCTCCTTGCGCGGCGGTTCGCCGGGCGCCCCGGGGGCGGCGGTACAGCCGGAAGCCCCGGGGCGCTTCAGCCAGAGACCCGGGCCCGGCAATTCAGCCGGGAACGCCGGCGCCGGCAGTTCGGCCGGGAGCCCCGGGGCGCAACGGTTCAGCCGGAAGTCCCAGGACACGGCGATATCGCCGGAGACCCCAGGCACGGCAGTTCGGCCGGGAGCCCCGAGGGGCGGCGATACGGCCGGCGGCGCTCGGGGGCGGTTCGGCCGGAGACCCCGGGCGGCGATACGGCCGGGAGCCCTGGGCGCGCCACACAGCAAGAGGCCCGCCGCGCTCGCCGCCCGGCAGGCCCGGCCTGGCCTACCGACACCGGCGCCTGGCAGCCGGCGAGCCGAAGCGGGCCGCGCAGGCCGCGATTGCCCCGGGCGCGGCGTCCGGCCGGGAGGCCCCGCCGGACACCCGCGGGGACCGGTCACGGCCCGGTCGGTCCGACCGGGTTACGCGGCGGCCGGGATCTCCCGCGACGCCTCGTTCGTCGCGGGCGCGAGGGCCAGTTCCAGGACCTGGCGGACGTCGGTGACGGTGTGGACGTCCAGCTTGTCCAGCACCTCCGCCGGGACGTCGTCCAGGTCGGGCTCGTTCCGCTTGGGGATGACCACCGTCGTCACGCCCGCGCGATGGGCGGCGAGCAGCTTCTGCTTGACGCCGCCGATCGGCAGGACACGGCCGGTCAGCGAGACCTCGCCGGTCATGGCCACGTCCGTGCGGACCAGACGGCCGGACAGGAGCGAGGCGAGCGCGGTCGTCATCGTGATGCCCGCGCTCGGACCGTCCTTCGGCACCGCGCCCGCCGGGAAGTGGATGTGCACACCCCGGTCCTTCAGATCCCCCACGGGCAGCTCCAGCTCGGCGCCGTGACTGCGCAGGAAGCTCAGCGCGATCTGCGCGGACTCCTTCATCACGTCGCCCAGCTGACCGGTCAGGGTCAGCCCGGCCGCACCCGTCTCCGGGTCGGCCAGGGACGCCTCGACGAAGAGGACGTCGCCCCCGGCCCCGGTGACCGCGAGCCCCGTCGCCACACCCGGGACGGACGTGCGGCGCTCTGCCGGGTCCTGGGCGGACTCCGGAACGTGGTGCGGACGGCCGATCAGCCCGCGCAGCTCACCGTCGGTGACGGTGAACGGCAGCTCCCGCTCGGCCAGTTCGTGCTGGGCCGCGATCTTGCGCAGCAGCCGCGCGATGGACCGCTCCAGGGTGCGCACACCCGCCTCGCGCGTGTACTCGCCGGCGAGCCTGCGCAGCGCGCCCTCCTCGATCGTGACCTCGTCCTGGTGCAGACCGGCCCGCTCCAGCTGGCGCGGAAGCAGGTGGTCGCGGGCGATGACGACCTTCTCGTCCTCGGTGTAACCGTCCAGCCGCACGATCTCCATCCGGTCGGCCAGCGCCTCCGGGACCGCCTCCAGGACGTTGGCCGTGGCCAGGAAGACGACGTCGGACAGGTCCAGCTCCACCTCCAGGTAGTGGTCCCGGAAGGTGTGGTTCTGCGCCGGGTCCAGGACTTCGAGCAGGGCCGCGGCCGGGTCGCCGCGGAAGTCGGAGCCCACCTTGTCGATCTCGTCCAGCAGGATCACCGGGTTCATCGACCCGGCCTCCTTGACGGCGCGCACGATGCGCCCGGGCAGCGCCCCGACGTACGTACGCCGGTGGCCGCGGATCTCGGCCTCGTCGCGCACGCCGCCCAGGGCGACGCGCACGAACTTGCGTCCCATGGCGTGGGCGACGGACTCACCGAGGCTGGTCTTGCCCACACCGGGCGGCCCGACGAGCGCGAGCACGGCACCGCCGCGCCGCCCGCCGATCACGCCCAGGCCCCGGTCGCCGCGCCGCTTGCGCACCGCCAGGTACTCGGTGATCCGTTCCTTCACGTCCTCCAGGCCCGCGTGCTCGGCGTCCAGGACCGCCTTGGCGCCCTGGATGTCGTAGGCGTCCTCGGTCCGCTCGTTCCACGGCATGTCGAGGATCGTGTCGAGCCAGGTGCGGATCCAGGAGCCCTCGGGCGAGGCGTCGGAGGCGCGCTCCAGCTTGTCGACCTCCTTGAGCGCGGCCTCCCGGACCTTCCCGGGCAGGTCGGCGGCCTCGACGCGGGCGCGGTAGTCGTCGGACTCCTCGCCGTCGCTCTCGCCGTTCAGCTCGCGCAGTTCCCTGCGGACGGCCTCCAGTTGGCGACGCAGCAGGAACTCGCGCTGCTGCTTGTCGACGCCCTCCTGGACGTCCTTGGCGATGGACTCGGCCACGTCCTGCTCGGCGAGGTGGTCGCGCAGTTGCTGGGCGGCGAGCTTGAGGCGGGCCACCGGGTCGGCGGTCTCCAGCAGGTCGACTTTCTGCTCGGTGGTCAGGAAGGGCGAGTAGCCGGAGTTGTCGGCGAGCGCGGAGACGTCGTCGATGGCCTGCACGCGGTCGACGACCTGCCAGGCGCCGCGCTTGCGCAGCCAGGCGGTGGCAAGCGCCTTGTACTCCTTCACCAACTCGGCGACCTGGCCGGGCAGCGGATCGGGCACGCTCTCCTCGATCCGGGTCCCCTCGACCCACAGCGCCGCGCCCGGCCCGGTGGTCCCGGCGCCGATCCGCACACGACCGCGACCGCGGATCAGCGCGCCCGGGTCACCGTCGGCCAGCCGGCCCACCTGCTCGACCGTGCCCAGCACACCGGTCCTGGCGTACGTCCCCTCGACCCGCGGCACCAGCAGCACCCTGGGCTTGCCCGGCTCGTCCCGCGCGGCGGCCTGCGCGGCCTCCACGGCGGCCCGTACCTCGGCGTCGCTCAGATCCAGCGGAACCACCATCCCGGGCAGCACGACCTCGTCGTCGAGCGGCAGCACGGGCAGGGTGAGCGGTGTGAACGCGGTGGACTCAGCAGCCATGATCTCCCCTTCGGCAGTCAAGTTGAGTTATGCCGACTCAATGCACGGGCCATGCCGATTGTTCCCCGGCATCTGTTCGCTCTGAGCGATCACCGTCCACAAACAGCGCACACAGGGAGAAAGAGGGACGAAAGGAGGAGATGGCAAGGAGGGGGAAGGAGGGCCGTCCGGGTGTTCTCACACGCTCTCGGGCGCGGCAGCCGCCTCCGCGAGGCGCGCCCGCCGCCAGCGGCGTATCACCGGCCACGTCGCCACCCCGAGCCCCAGCGCGATCAGATGGCCGCAACTCGTCATCGGGTCGACGAACGCGGCCAGGTCCTGGGCCAGCATGCCCACGAACACGATGAGCAGGGGCCAGCGCAGCCAGGGCGTGAGCAGGCCGGCCAGGGCGCCGAGGCTGGCCACGACGCCGAAGCTGATGCCGTAGTCGAGGCGGTGCGCCGCGCCGCCCGGCAGGCGGCCCGCGAGCACCGCGAGCCCGACGGGGACCTCGGTGGCGAGGGTGGCCAGCACGTGCCCGAACAGGAACACACCGGCGGTGCGCAGTCCGCCTATCCGGCGTTCCAGCGCGGTGAGCACCAGCAGGAAGCACAGGGAGTACGCCGACACCACGCCGCCCGCGATCCACAGCGCGCTCGCCGGCAGCACCAGCAGGGGCGCCCGCACCAGGTGGGCGACGTCCGTGCTGGAACTCTGGTGCAGGGCGTCCACCACCGCGGGATCGGCGTACCGGGCGACCAGCGAGGTGACGGCGAGCAGAGCCGCGTACCCGAAGGTGAACGGGGTCCCGACGGGGCTGGGCAGCAACCGCCACGGACGCAGTCCGCGCAGCCCCCGGAGCCCCGCGGCGGGCCGCGCCGAGCGGGGCTGCTCCGCGCGCACGCCCCCCAGGACGACACCACGCGCCCGCGCCCGCTGCTGCGGCATGCCGTCCAGTGCCTGCGGCGCCTCCACCGGCGCGCCGCCCACGACCGCGCCCGCACCCCCGTCGGGACCCGTGCCCTCGCCCCCGACGCCGTACGGAGGCAGGGGCGGGCCCGAAGGTGTCGGCGGGCCCGAGGGGCCGGCCGTCGCGGTCCGTTCCACGGTGCGGCGCTCCTTCCGTCGCGCCCCACACTTCGTGTACCGGGCGCCCCTGTCCATGACCGACGCCACCCGCGCGGCGATTCTCAGCAACCTATTAAGTTCCCGGAGACCCTGCCACCTCATCGCCCCCAACCGTCACAGGACCTCAGGGACCCAGCGACCTCACCGACCCCGGGACGCTCGGCGCGCGACCCATCGCACACGGGTGTCACCCGTAATTCACGTGGCTTCAAGGGCCCGTTGGGGCAGGATGGCCCCATGACCGGCTCGTACGACGCCCCTGAGGTGCTGGACCGCCGTGACGGCCCCTACGGCGAGGTCGTGCTGCGCCGGCACGGGGCACTGCTGCAGATCATCGCCAACGGCTGCTTCCTGATGGACACCTCCGACGGGCGCTCCGAGCGCCTCCTGGTCGACGCGGCGCTCGCCGCGCTGCCGGAACGGCGGGCGCCGAGCGTGCTGATCGGCGGCCTCGGCGTCGGCTTCTCACTCGCACACGCCGCGGCGGACCAGCGCTGGGGACGGATCACCGTTGTCGAACGCGAACGAGCGATCATCGACTGGCATCGCGGCGGCCCCCTCGCCGAGCTGACCGCAGACGCGCTGGCCGACCCGCGCACCGAGGTCGTCGAAGGAGACATGATCGCCTACGTCAATGAGACATACGACACGTTCGACGCGCTCTGCCTGGACATCGACAACGGCCCCGACTGGACGGTCACCGAGCACAACGAGGAACTGTACGGACCGGCCGGACTGGCAAGCTGCGCAAGGGCGTTGAGGCCGGGCGGGGTCCTCGCGGTGTGGTCCGCGAAGCCATCTGCGGAATTTGAAGGAACCTTGCGGAATGTCGGGTTCCGACAGGTGCGCACCGAAGAGGTCCCCGTTGCCCGGGGCGTTCCGGACGTCGTGCACCTCGCGGTCCGACCTGGATAGCAAAGGTGTGGTGAGTCCCCGTACGCTGCTCCCTTGGCGCCGATCATTCAAGCGTCAATCGCAACTACGCGCAGTCAAGGGATCACCCCACGGATTCCGGAAAGCACACTCAGGGGCGGGCGATGGAGCAGACACACACCGCGCACAACGGCACGACGGCCACCCCGGGCGCCCAGCGCCGGGTCCTGGTGGTCGAGGACGACCAGACCATCATGGATGCCATCGCCACCCGCCTGCGCGCCGAGGGATTCCTCGTGCAGACCGCGGGCGACGGCCCGGCCGCCGTCGACACCGCCGAGGCCTGGCAGCCGGACCTGCTGATCCTCGACATCATGCTGCCCGGCTTCGACGGCCTGGAGGTCTGCCGCCGCGTGCAGGCCCAGCGCCCGGTGCCGGTGCTGATGCTCACCGCGCGGGACGACGAGACCGACATGCTGGTCGGCCTCGGGGTCGGCGCGGACGACTACATGACCAAGCCGTTCTCGATGCGGGAGCTGGCCGCACGCGTGCACGTGCTGCTGCGCCGCATGGAGCGGGCCGCACTGGCCGCGGCGACCCCGCGCAGCGGCATCCTGCGTCTGGGCGAGCTGGAGATCGACCACGCCCAGCGCCGGGTGCGCGTGCGCGGCGAGGACGTCCACCTCACCCCGACGGAGTTCGACCTGCTGGTGTGCCTGGCGAACACCCCGCGCGCGGTGCTCTCGCGCGAGCAGCTGCTGGCGGAGGTGTGGGACTGGGCGGACGCCTCCGGCACCCGGACCGTGGACAGCCACATCAAGGCGCTGCGCCGGAAGATCGGCGCCGAGCGGATCCGGACGGTGCACGGCGTGGGCTACGCGCTGGAGACGCCGAGCCCATGAGCGACGGGCCGGCCGCACGGAGGGACCAGGGCGAGCCCTGGGGTGGCGTGCGCCCGTTCTCGATCAAGACGAAGCTGGGCGCGCTGGTCGTCATTTCGGTGCTGATCACCACGGGTCTGCTGATGATCGCCGTGCGCACGGCGACGGAGCTGCGCTTCATCACGGTGTTCTCGATGATCGCCACGCTGCTGATCACGCAGTTCGTGGCGCACTCGCTCACCGCGCCGCTGGACGAGATGAACACGGTGGCCCGCTCCATCTCGCACGGCGACTACACGCGCCGGGTGCGCGAGAGCCGCCGGGACGAGCTGGGCGACCTGGCCCAGACGATCAACCGCATGGCAGACGAGCTGGCGGCCCAGGACCGCCAGCGCAAGGAGCTGGTGGCGAACGTCTCGCACGAGCTGCGCACGCCCATCGCGGGCCTGCGCGCGGTGCTGGAGAACATCGTCGACGGGGTCACCGAGGCCGATCCCGAGACCATGCGCACGGCCCTGAAGCAGACCGAGCGGCTCGGTCGGCTGGTGGAGACGCTGCTGGACCTGTCCCGCCTGGACAACGGCGTGGTGCCGCTGAAACAGCGCCGCTTCGAGGTGTGGCCCTACCTGTCGGGCGTGCTGAAGGAGGCCAACATGGTCGCCTCGGCCCGCGCGGGCATCGCCTCCGGCTCCGGCAGCCACACCCGTACGGACGTCCATCTGCACCTGGACGTCTTTCCGCCCGAGCTGACCGCGCACGCGGATCCCGAGCGCATCCACCAGGTGGTCGCCAACCTGATCGACAACGCGGTCAAGCACAGCCCGCCGCACGGGCGCGTGACGGTGAAGGCGCGGCGCGGCCCGCAGCCGCAGTCGCTGGAGCTCGAGGTCCTGGACGAAGGGCCCGGCATCCCGCGCTCGGAGTGGCACCGCGTCTTCGAGCGTTTCAACCGGGGGGCGGTGCACCGGCCGCACGGTCCGGGCAGCGACGGCGGCACCGGACTCGGTCTGGCGATCGCCCGCTGGGCGGTGGATCTGCACGGCGGCCGGATCGGTGTGGCCGAATCCGAGCGGGGCTGCCGGATCCTCATCACTCTTCCGGGCCTGCCCTCTTTACCAAGTTGACGTAAAGTTCGATCAAGAGCCCCAAGATCCACGAGCATCCCCGCAGGCGGACACGTGTGATCAGGCCGGGGCCTGCACCCCACGGGGGTCAGGCCCGGGTCGCCCCTTCCCTGGCGCAGCGGAACCACGCTTGTTTCCCGCCAATTCAAGCGCCGAAACCCGGGTTTTGATGTGACTTACATGACGAAGGAGTGGCCCGACCTGACCTTCCCCCTCTCAGGGGCGTAGCCTTTATTCCCGCTGTCCATCATTCTTGTGAAGCGGAAGAGGGCGGTTGCCGCCGTGTCGCCACAGTCCCCCAGTAACTCGAGCATCTCGACCGACACCGACCAAGCCGGGAAGAACCCCGCGGCCGCGTTCGGTGCCAACGAGTGGCTCGTCGACGAGATCTATCAGCAGTACCTCCAGGACCCGAACTCCGTAGACCGCGCCTGGTGGGACTTCTTCGCCGACTACAAGCCGGGGGCCGCCGCCCCGCAGGCTCCGGCGGGTACCGCGGCCGCGGGGGCCGCGGAGACCACCACCACGGCTCAGGCGGCGCCCGCCGCCGCTCCGGCCGCCCCGGCCCGGCCCGCTCCCCAGGCCGCCGCCGCGCCGGCCGCTCCCGCGCAGCCCCCGGCCGCGCCGCGACCCGCGGCCGCCGCTCCGGCTCCCGCGAAGCCCGCGGCTCAGGCTCCGGCGCCCGCGAAGCCGGCCGCCAAGGCCGCACCCGCCGCCGAGGCACCCGCGGGTCCCGAGTTCGTCACGCTGCGTGGCCCCTCCGCCGCGGTCGCGAAGAACATGAACGCCTCGCTGGAGCTGCCCACGGCCACGTCCGTGCGCGCCGTCCCGGTGAAGCTGCTGTTCGACAACCGCATCGTGATCAACAACCACCTCAAGCGGGCCCGCGGCGGGAAGATCTCCTTCACGCACATCATCGGCTACGCGATGGTCCAGGCCATCAAGCAGATGCCGTCGATGAACTGGTCCTTCGCCGAGAAGGACGGCAAGCCCACCCTGGTCAAGCCGGACCACGTCAACCTCGGCCTGGCCATCGACCTGGTGAAGCCCAACGGCGACCGCCAGCTCGTCGTGGCCGCCATCAAGAAGGCCGAGACGCTGAACTTCTTCGAGTTCTGGCAGGCCTACGAGGACATCGTCCGTCGCGCCCGCGACAACAAGCTGACGATGGACGACTTCACCGGCGTCACCGTCTCCCTCACCAACCCCGGCGGTCTCGGCACGGTCCACTCCGTGCCGCGGCTGATGCCCGGCCAGTCGGTGATCATGGGCGTCGGCTCCATGGACTACCCGGCGGAGTTCCAGGGCACCTCCCAGGACACCCTGAACAAGCTCGGCATCTCCAAGGTCATGACGCTCACGTCGACCTACGACCACCGGGTGATCCAGGGCGCCGCCTCCGGCGAGTTCCTGCGCGCCGTCGCCAACCTGCTGCTGGGCGAGCACGACTTCTACGACGACATCTTCAAGTCGTTGCGCATCCCCTACGAGCCGGTCCGCTGGCTCAAGGACATCGACGCCTCGCACGACGACGACGTCACGAAGGCCGCCCGCGTCTTCGAGCTGATCCACTCCTACCGGGTCCGCGGCCACGTCATGGCCGACACCGACCCGCTGGAGTACCAGCAGCGCAAGCACCCCGACCTGGACATCACCGAGCACGGGCTCACCCTGTGGGACCTGGAGCGCGACTTCGCGGTCGGCGGCTTCGCCGGCAAGACGCTGATGAAGCTGCGCGACATCCTCGGTGTGCTGCGCGACTCGTACTGCCGCACCGTCGGCATCGAGTTCATGCACATCCAGGACCCCAGGCAGCGCAAGTGGATCCAGGACCGTGTGGAGCGCCCGCACTCCAAGCCGGAGCGCGAGGAGCAGCTGCGCATCCTGCGCCGGCTGAACGCGGCCGAGGCCTTCGAGACCTTCCTGCAGACGAAGTACGTCGGCCAGAAGCGGTTCTCGCTGGAGGGCGGCGAGTCCGTCATCCCGCTGCTGGACGCGGTCATCGACTCGGCGGCCGAGTCCCGCCTGGACGAGGTCGTCATCGGCATGGCCCACCGCGGCCGCCTCAACGTCCTGGCCAACATCGTCGGCAAGTCGTACGCGCAGATCTTCCGTGAGTTCGAGGGCAACCTCGACCCGAAGTCGATGCACGGCTCCGGCGACGTGAAGTACCACCTGGGCGCCGAGGGCACCTTCACCGGCCTGGACGGCGAGCAGATCAACGTCTCGCTGGTGGCCAACCCCTCCCACCTGGAGGCGGTGGACCCGATCCTGGAGGGTGTCTCCCGCGCCAAGCAGGACATCATCAACAAGGGCGGCACGGACTTCACCGTCCTGCCGGTGGCCATCCACGGCGACGCGGCCTTCGCGGGCCAGGGCGTGGTGGCCGAGACCCTGAACATGTCGCAGCTGCGCGGCTACCGCACCGGCGGCACGGTCCACATCGTCATCAACAACCAGGTCGGCTTCACGGCCGCCCCGGAGTCCTCGCGTTCCTCCATGTACGCGACGGACGTGGCGAGGATGATCGAGGCCCCGATCTTCCACGTGAACGGCGACGACCCGGAGGCCGTGGTCCGCGTGGCGCGGCTGGCCTTCGAGTTCCGCCAGGCGTTCAACAAGGACGTGGTGATCGACCTCATCTGCTACCGCCGCCGCGGTCACAACGAGTCGGACAACCCGGCCTTCACCCAGCCGCTGATGTACGACCTGATCGACAAGAAGCGCTCGGTGCGCAAGCTCTACACCGAGTCGCTGATCGGCCGGGGCGACATCACCCTGGAAGAGGCCGAGCAGGCGCTTCAGGACTACCAGGGCCAGCTGGAGAAGGTCTTCACCGAGGTCCGCGAGGCCACCTCCCAGCCGGCCTCCGGGGACGTCCAGGCACCGCAGGACGGCTTCCCGGTCGCGGTGTCCACGGCTGTCTCCGCCGAGGTCGTCAAGCGCATCGCCGAGTCCCAGGTCAACATCCCCGACCACATCACCGTCCACCCGCGTCTGCTGCCGCAGCTCCAGCGCCGGGCGGCGATGGTCGAGGACGGCACGATCGACTGGGGCATGGGCGAGACCCTCGCCATCGGCTCGCTGCTCCTGGAGGGCGTCCCGGTCCGGCTGTCCGGCCAGGACTCCCGCCGCGGCACCTTCGGCCAGCGGCACGCGGTGATCATCGACCGTGAGACGGGCGAGGACTTCACCCCGCTGCTGTACCTGTCCGAGGACCAGGCCCGGTACAACGTCTACGACTCCCTGCTGTCCGAGTACGCGGCGATGGGCTTCGAGTACGGCTACTCGCTCGCCCGCCCGGACGCGCTGGTGATGTGGGAGGCCCAGTTCGGCGACTTCGCCAACGGCGCCCAGACGGTGGTGGACGAGTTCATCTCCTCCGCCGAGCAGAAGTGGGGCCAGACCTCCGGCGTCACCCTGCTCCTGCCGCACGGCTACGAGGGCCAGGGCCCGGACCACTCCTCCGCCCGCCCGGAGCGGTTCCTCCAGCTCTGCGCGCAGAACAACATGACGGTCGCGATGCCGACCCTGCCGTCGAACTACTTCCACCTCCTGCGGTGGCAGGTGCACAACCCGCACCACAAGCCGCTGGTCGTCTTCACCCCGAAGTCGATGCTGCGCCTGAAGGCCGCGGCCTCGAAGGCGGAGGAGTTCACCACGGGTCAGTTCCGTCCGGTCATCGGCGACGCGTCGGTGGACCCGGCGGCGGTGAAGAAGGTCGTCTTCACCGCGGGCAAGGTCTACTACGACCTGGACGCCGAGCGCCGCAAGCGGGGCGTGACGGACGCTGCGGCTGCCGAGACGGCGATTATCCGCCTCGAGCGGCTGTACCCGCTGCCGGGTGCAGAGCTCCAGGCGGAGATCGCCAAGTACCCGAACGCGGAGAAGTACCTGTGGGCCCAGGAGGAGCCGGCGAACCAGGGTGCGTGGCCGTTCATCGCCCTGAACCTCATCGACCACCTGGACCTGGCGGTCGGCGCGGACATCCCGGCCGGCGAGCGCCTGCGTCGCATCTCCCGTCCGCACAGCTCCTCGCCCGCCGTCGGTTCCGCGAAGCGGCACCAGGCGGAGCAGGAGCAGCTGGTGCGCGAGGTGTTCGAGGCGTAACCGCTCCCGCGGGTCGTACCTGACCGGGCCGCACCCCCTGGACGGGGGTGCGGCCCGGTCGTTTCGGCGTGCCTATCCTTGACCACATGTACTTCACAGACCGTGGCATCGAAGAGCTGGAGAAGCGGCGGGGCGAGGAGGAGGTCACCTTCGAGTGGCTGGCCGAGCAGCTGCGGACCTTCGTCGACCTGAATCCGGACTTCGAGGTGCCGGTGGAGCGGCTGGCGACCTGGCTCGCCCGGCTGGACGACGAGGACGACGAGTAGGAACGAACGTTCGGTACGGGGCGCCCCTTCCGGGGCGCCCTGTCGCTTTTCAGGGGCCTGCCGCGGTATCGCCGGAACGAGTGTCTTGACTTCCCGTGAACGCGATATATCGTGGTTTCCAGACAACGCGATATGGCGTGTCGCGTCCAGTCCGGGAGGTCTGCACCATGTCCGAGTGGTCCGTCGGTGAGCCCGGGAAGCTCACCTTCGACGAGTCCGTGACCGAGCTCAACGTCCGCATCGTGCACGGAACGGTGAACGTCGTGGGTGCCGACGAGGGCCCGGCCCGCCTGGAGGTCTCGGAGATCGAGGGGCCGCCCCTGGTGGTCACCCAGCAGGGCGGGACGCTGACGGTGGCGTACGAGGACCTGCCCTGGAAGGGCTTCCTCAAGTGGCTGGACCGCAAGGGCTGGCGGCGCAGCGCCGTGGTCTCCGTGGCCGTTCCGGCGAGCACCCGCGTGGAGCTCGGAGTGGTCGGCGCCGGCGCGATGGTCTCGGGGATCGACGGACGCGCGGAGGTCAAGGGCGTCTCCGGGGACACCACCCTGGTGGGCCTCACGGGCCCGGTGCGCGCGGACACCGTGTCGGGGAACGTGGAGGCGCAGGCCCTCTCCGGTGACCTGCGGTTCAACTCGGTCTCCGGCGACCTGACGGTGGTCGACGGAGCCGGCCCCTCGGTGCGGGCGGACTCGGTGAGCGGGTCGATGATCGTCGACCTCGACCCGGCGGGCGGCCCCACCGACGTGAGCCTGACCAGTGTCTCCGGCGAGATCGCCATCCGGCTCCCCCACCCGGCGGACGCACAGGTGGACGCGAACACCGCGAGCGGGACGGTGTCCAACGCCTTCGAGGACCTCAAGGTCGGCGGTCAGTGGGGCGCCAAGCGGATCACCGGCCGCCTCGGCGCGGGCAACGGCCGGCTGAAGGCGACCACCGTCTCCGGCTCCATCGCGCTGCTGCGGCGCCCGCCGGCGGA
This sequence comes from Streptomyces sp. NPDC001292, assembly GCF_042896465.1. Classification (NCBI taxonomy): domain Bacteria; kingdom Bacillati; phylum Actinomycetota; class Actinomycetes; order Kitasatosporales; family Streptomycetaceae; genus Streptomyces; species Streptomyces sp. NPDC001292. The sequence goes on along the minus strand of NZ_JBIAXG010000005.1, from coordinate 231,918 downwards.
GGACGGACCGTGGGAGGCGGAGCCGGGGGACGCCCGCCCGGCCGAGGATTCCAGCGGCGGCTCCGCCGATGGCACGACCGACAAGAAGGTGCTCTGAGATGCCCCCCGTCTTCGCCCACGGCCGTCTTCGCCTGTACCTGCTCAAGCTGCTCGACGAGGCCCCGCGCCACGGCTACGAGGTGATCCGGCTGCTGGAGGAGCGCTTCCAGGGCCTGTACGCCCCCTCGGCGGGCACGGTGTATCCGCGGCTGGCCAAGCTGGAGGCCGAGGGCCTGGTCACGCACACCACCGAGGGCGGCCGCAAGGTGTACGCGATCACGGACGCCGGCCGCGCCGAACTGGCCGACCGCAGTGGTGAACTGGCCGATCTGGAGCTGGAGATCCGCGAGTCCGTCGCCGAACTCGCCGCGGAGATCCGCGCCGATGTGCGCGGCGCCGCGGGCGATCTGCGGCGCGAGATGCGGGCGGCGGCGTCCCAGGCCCGGGAGGGCACCGAGGTCCACGGCGAGCACGGCAAGGCCGACGACAAGGAGGCCTGGCAGGCCGCCAAGGAGGAGATGCGGCGCGTCAAGCAGGAATGGAAGGAGCAGGCGCGGCGCGCGAAGGAGGAGAGCCGCAGGGCGCGCGACGAGGCCCAGCGGGCCCGGCGGCAGGCCAAGGAGGCGCAGGAGCGGGCGCGGGTCCAGGCACAGGAGGAGTTGCAGCGCATCGCCAAGCGGGTCCAGGAGCAGGTGCAGGACCACTTCGACCGGGGCGACTGGCCCACGGGGGTGCGCGAGGGCCTGACCGAACTGGCCAAGGAGTTCGGCGACTTCGGCAAGGACTACGCCTTCGGCCGCACCGCGGCCCGGCCCGAGTACTCCACGACCCCGGAGGACTTCCCGGCCGGCTACGAACCGGCCTGGGCGCACGAGGACCTCACGGGCGACCCGGCCCGCGACCTGGACCGCCTCCTGGACCGCTTCCGCGACGACATCCGCGACACGGCCCGGGACAACGGCATCACCGCCGACCAGCTCCGTGAGGCCCGCCGCCATCTGTCCACGGCGGCGGCCCACATCGCCTCGCTCCTGCACCGCCCGAAGGTCTGACGGCCGCCCACCGGCCCCCGAGGGGGGCGGCCACCCTTCAACCGGCCGCCCGCGCCATAGTTGACACATTCGGGGAGCCGGGGACGCCCGAGATGCCGACAGACGAGCGGCGGGCCCCGGAGACGCCCGGGCCCGCCGCTCGAAGAACAGGTGGTGAAAGTCAGGAGTTGGTGAGCACGACCTTGCCGAAGTGGCTGCCCGACTCCAGCCGTTCGAAGCCCTCGCGGGCACGGTCGAGCGGCAGCACTTCGTCGATGACGGGACGGACCCCGGTGGCCGCGCAGAAGGACAGCAGGTCCTCCAGTTCGTCCTTGGTGCCCATGGTCGAGCCGACGACCTTCAGCTCCAGGAAGAAGATGCGCGTCAGCTCGGCATGGGACGGCCGGTCGCCGCTCGTGGCCCCGGAGATGACGATCGTGCCCCCGGGCCGCAGCGACTTGACCGAGTGCGACCAGGTGGCCGCGCCGACGGTCTCGATCACCGCGTCCACCCGCTGCGGCAGCCGCGCCCCCGGCTCCAGCGCCTCCACGGCGCCGAGCTCCACTGCCCGCCTGCGCTTGACCTCGTCCCGGCTGGTGGCGAACACCCGCAGCCCGGCCGCCTTGCCGAGCACGATCGCGGCCGTGGCGACACCGCCGCCGGCGCCCTGGACGAGAACGGAGTCGCCGGGACGCACGCCGGCGTTGGTGAAGAGCATGCGGTACGCCGTGAGCCAGGCCGTGGGCAGGCAGGCGGCCTCCTCGAAGGAGAGCTCCTTGGGCTTGGGCAGGACGTTCCAGGTCGGCACGGCCACCTGTTCGGCGAAGGTGCCCTGGTAGCGCTCGGTGAGGATGGACCGGGGCTCCCCGGGCCCGACCCCGTACCCGCTCTGGCCGATCACGGAGTGCAGGACGACCTCGTTGCCGTCCTCGTCGACGCCGGCGGCGTCGCAGCCGAGGATCATGGGCAGCTTGTCCTCGGACAGGCCCACCCCCCTCAGCGACCAGAGGTCGTGGTGGTTCAGTGAGGCGGCCCTGACGTTGACCGTGCTCCAGCCGGGACGGGCCTCGGGGGCGGGGCGCTCCCCCGACTCCAGGCCGCTCAGCGGCTGGTCGTGGTCGATTCGGGCGGCGTAGACAGCGAACATGACCTTGACCATAGGGGTGCGCCCCGGCCGGCGGAACCACGCACCTCTGTGACCCTCACCCTCTTGCCAGGCAGAAGGTCAGGAGGGACGCAGGACAAGACGAACGGCCCCGTCCGGAGGGGACGGGGCCGTTCGTGGGTCGGCTCAGCGACGGGCCACGCCCTCGGCACGGGCCGCAGCGGCCACCGCCGCGGTCACGGCGGGGGCCACCCGCTCGTCGAACGGCGAGGGGATCACGTAGTCCGCGGCGAGGTCGTCCCCGACGACGCCGGCCAGCGCCTCGGCCGCCGCGATCTTCATTCCCTCGGTGATCCGGGACGCCCGCACCTGGAGCGCGCCCGCGAAGATGCCGGGGAACGCCAGGACGTTGTTGATCTGGTTGGGGAAGTCCGAGCGTCCGGTCGCCACGACCGCCGCGTACTTGTGCGCGACCTCGGGGTGCACCTCGGGGTTCGGGTTGGCCATGGCGAACACGAAGGCCCCCTCGGCCATCGACGCCACGGCCCGCTCCGGCACCGTACCGCCGGAGACGCCGATGAAGACGTCGGCGCCGGCCAGCGCGTCCTCCAGGGAACCGCTGATGCCGGCCTTGTTGGTGAACTCGGCCAGCTCGCGCTTGACCTGCGTCAGGTCCGTGCGGTCGGCCGACACCACGCCCTTGCGGTCCGCGACCGCGACATCGCCGATACCGGCCTCGACCAGCATCTTGGCGATGGCCACACCGGCCGCGCCCGCGCCCGAGATGACGGCCCGCAGGTCCCCGATCGCCCGCCCGCTCAGCCGGGCCGCGTTGCGCAGCGCCGCGAGGGTCACGACCGCCGTGCCGTGCTGGTCGTCGTGGAAGACCGGGATGTCCAGACGCTCCTGGAGCCTGCGCTCGATCTCGAAGCACCGGGGGGCCGAGATGTCCTCGAGGTTCACCCCGCCGAAGGACGGCGCGAGGCGCACCACGGTCTCGACGATCTCGTCGACGTCGGTGCAGTTCAGCGCGATCGGCACCGCGTCCACGCCGCCGAACTGCTTGAACAGGATCGCCTTGCCCTCCATCACCGGGAGGGAGGCTTCGGGGCCGATGTCACCGAGCCCCAGCACGGCCGTGCCGTCGGTCACGACGGCGACCACGGACGACTTCCACGTGTAGTCGTGGACCAGCTCCGGCTGCTCCGCGATGGCGGAGCACACGCGCGCGACGCCAGGTGTGTACGCCAGGGACAGGTCGTCCTTGTCACGGACGGGCACGGTGGCCTGCACGGCCATCTTGCCGCCGCGGTGCAGCGCGAAGGCCGGATCGAAGGAGTCGAGCGGCTCAGCTCCGCCGTCCTGATCCGTACTGCTGTCGCTGCGAGGATTGACGATCTCCGCTGCCACTTCGTTTTACCCCTTAAGTGTTCATGGTTTGAGGGTTGCCGCTCCTGGTGAGGAGCGGGCGGGACCGCGCACGGACCGTGAGTGATGCCTTCGGCCACCTGCGCGACGGCGCGCCGCACACGCGCTCCGAGCCCCGGATGAGGGGTGTAAAGAACCTTCTTACCGGACGATCGCCGTCAACGACGAGTCCATAACGTCAAGGTCACATGACGGGGACGGGGCACTTGGCCCAATATGGGGACAACTCGCCGTCGAATGCCCGAGAAAGCCGCAACTGCACTCAAACATCACGCCCCGGCAGACCGCATCCTGAGACGGACCGAAGATCTTCCGGCCGGAAGAGGGCATTCCTGCAGATGGTCCGGCTTTGCCGGAGCCGCTCTGCGCTGTTCGGGGGTCACCCGTTATCCGATTTTGACATGGCGACTCCCCTGAATGGCGCAGCCTGAATGGCAAGATGCGGTCAATCACACGAGGTCGCAACACCCGAAGGTGTGTGTTCTCGTCGACCCATCGGCAGCTCCATCCATCAGCCGGAGGAACCACAATGACCGCACGCTCCACCCGTCGTACGACCGCCGCGCACTCCCGGCTAGCTGCGGTCGGTGCGATCGTGGTCACCGGCGCCCTGATCCTTACCGGTTGCGGTGACCAGACCAAGGACACGAACAAGCCATCGGACAGCGGCTCGGCGAACGCGGCCCCGCTGGCGGACAAGCTCCCGGCCCAGATCCGTGACAAGGGTGTCATCAGGGTCGGCTCCGACATCGCGTACGCGCCGGTCGAGTTCAAGGACAAGTCAGGCAAGGTCGTCGGCCTCGACCCCGACATCGCGGCCGCCCTGGGCAAGCAGCTCGGGGTGACCTTCGAGTTCGAGAACGGCACGTTCGACGCCCTGCTCACCGGTCTGCGGTCCAACCGCTACGACATCGCCATGTCGGCGATGACGGACAACAAGAGCCGTCAGGAGGGCGTCGACCCCACCACGGGCAAGAAGGTCGGCGAGGGCGTCGACTTCGTCGACTACCTGACCGCCGGTGTCTCGATCTACACCCGCAAGGGCGACACCAAGGGCATCACCACCTGGGCCGACCTGTGCGGCAAGAAGCTCGCCGTGCAGCGCGGCACCGTCTCGGAGGACCTGGCGAAGACCGAGGCGAAGAAGTGCCCGGGCGGCAAGACGATCGCCATGCAGGCCTTCGACGACAACCAGCAGGCCGAGACCCGCCTGCGCTCCGGTGGCGCCGACGCGGTCTCCGCCGACTTCCCGGTCGCCGCGTACGCGGTCAAGACCTCCGGCGGCGGCAAGGACTTCGAGCTCGTCGGTGAGCAGGTCGATGCGGCCCCGTACGGCGTCGCGGTCGGCAAGAGCAGCACCCAGCTGCGCGACGCGCTGCAGGCGGCGATGAACGCGATCATCAAGAACGGCGAGTACCAGAAGATCCTGGAGAAGTGGGGCGCCCAGGACGGTGCCGTCAAGGAGTCCGTCATCAACGGCGGCAAGTGACCGCGCCCGAGCGGCCGCTGAGAGGCGACACCTGTGACTGCTGACATCGGCAAGACGGCGGGGGCCGAGGAGACGCCCCCGGCCGGACCGCAGGCCATCAAGGCCATTCCGGTCCGGCACTACGGGCGGTACGTCACCGCCGTCATCGCGATCGCGATTCTGGTCGCGATCATCTACGCGTTCGGCCAGGGCAAGATCAACTGGCAGGCGGTTCCGGACTACTTCTTCGACGACCGGATCATCACCGGCGTCGGCAAGACCCTCCTGCTGACGGTCCTGTCGATGCTGATCGGCATCGTCGGCGGCATCATCCTGGCGGTGATGCGCCTGTCGAAGAACCCGGTGACCTCGGCCATCGCCTGGTTCTACATCTGGTTCTTCCGCGGCACCCCGGTCCTGGTCCAGCTGTTCGTGTGGTTCAACCTGGGCCTGGTCTTCGAGTACATCAACCTGATGCCGTTCTACAAGGACTATTGGTCGAACTTCATGACGCCGCTGCTGACGGCGCTGCTCGGCCTCGGTCTGAACGAGGCGGCGTACATGGCGGAGATCTGCCGGGCCGGCCTGCTCGCCGTCGACGAGGGCCAGACGGAGGCCGCCCACGCGCTGGGCATGAGCCACGGCAAGACCCTGCGCCGGATCGTCATCCCGCAGGCCATGCGGGTGATCGTGCCGCCGACCGGCAACGAGGTCATCAACATGCTGAAGACGACCTCGCTTGTGTCCGCGGTCCAGTTCGCGGAGCTGTTCCGCTACGCCCAGGACATCGGCCAGGTCTCCGGCGCCCCGGTGGAGATGTACTTCCTCGCCGCCGCCTGGTACCTGATCATGACCTCGGTGCTGAGCGTCGGCCAGTACTACATCGAGCGGTACTACGCCCGCGGCTCCAGCCGCAGCCTGCCGCCGACGCCGTGGCAGAAGGTCAAGGCGCACCTGACGTCCTTCTCCAGCAGGAAGGTCACGGCATGACGGACAAGCTCACCAAGCAGGACACCACCGTGCGCGACACCGGCGTCGCGATGGTGAAGGCCGAGGGCGTCCACAAGTCCTTCGGCCAGGTGGAGGTGCTCAAGGGCATCGACCTGGAGGTCAGGCCCGGCGAGGTGTTCTGCCTCATCGGCCCCTCCGGCTCCGGCAAGTCGACGTTCCTGCGCTGCATCAACCACCTGGAGAAGATCAACGGTGGCCGGCTGTACGTCGACGGCGAGCTCGTCGGCTACCGCCAGCACGGCGACAAGCTGTACGAGCTGCGCGACCGCGAGGTCGCCATGAAGCGCCGGGACATCGGCATGGTCTTCCAGCGCTTCAACCTGTTCCCGCACATGACCGCGCTGGAGAACGTCATCGAGGCGCCGGTCCAGGTCAAGGGCGTGAACAAGGGCGAGGCCAGAGACCGGGCGATGCAGCTGCTGGAGCGCGTGGGCCTGGCCGACCGGGCGGGGCACTACCCCTCGCAGCTCTCCGGCGGCCAGCAGCAGCGCGTGGCGATCGCCCGCGCCCTGGCCATGGACCCCAAGCTCATGCTGTTCGACGAGCCGACCTCGGCGCTCGACCCCGAGCTGGTCGGTGACGTCCTCGACGTCATGCGCGACCTCGCCGAGTCCGGCATGACGATGGTCGTCGTCACCCATGAGATGGGCTTCGCCCGCGAGGTCGGCGACAGCCTGGTCTTCATGGACGAGGGCGTGGTGGTGGAGTCCGGCCATCCGCGCGAGGTCCTGACGAACCCGCAGCACGAGCGCACGCAGTCCTTCCTGTCGAAGGTGCTGTAGGCGTCACGGAGGAGGGGCGGTACGGGATGCCCGTACCGCCCCTCTCGCACGTGGTGCGCGGGGCCCCCAGCGCACGTGGTGCGCGGCAGCCCTACTTGAGGGCGAGCAGCAGCGTGTCCGACGGCGAGCACCACACCGGGCGGGCCTCCGTGAAGCCCTTGTCGCACAGTACGCGCGCGTGCCACGCGGCGGACGGCATGTCGCCGTCGGCGTGCTCGCCGTAGATCTCGAAGCGGCGGGCCGTCGGTTCGGCCAGGACCGGGTCCCTGGCGGCCAGCTGCCACCACTCGGCCCAGTCCAGGGCGCCGGCCCGCTTGGCCTGTTCCATGCGCTCGTGCCGCTGGGCGCGTTCGGCCGCGTTGATCCTGGGCGTGGTCTCGTCGGTCATATGGTCCGCGTTCATGAGGACACCACCGTCGCGGACGAGTTCCGCGACCCGGCCGTAGAGGGCGGCGAGAGGTTCGCTGTGCAGCCAGTGCAGGGCCGTGGCGGTCAGCACGGCGTCGTAGGAGTCGTACGGCAGCTTCGCCGGCCAGTCGGGGTCCTTGAGGTCCGCGGTCACGAAGGAGACCCGCTCGTCGCCGTCGAAGGTGCCGCGGGCGATGGCGAGCAGCGCCGGGTCGAGGTCGACGCCGGTGCTCGTGGCCCCGGGGAAACGGGCGAGCAGCCGGGCGGTGATGCTGCCGGTGCCGCAGGCGAGGTCCAGGACGCGCGGGGCGGTGCCGACGAGCGCCTCGACCAGGTCGAGCATGATGCGGAAGCGTTCCTCGCGGTCGGGCATGTACCACTCCTGCTGGCGGTCCCAGCTCTCCTGCCAGGCGGCCCAGTCGGCCCCCTGCGCCTGCGCGGTGGTGCCCGTCCTCGTGTCCGTCATCGCAGCCCTCCCTGCCCGTCACGTAATACCCTTGAAGGCCAGCCGGCTGTTACCCGACCGCTCCCTCACCATAGAGCGCCTCCGTAAGGACTACAAGTGGAACTGGCCTATTACTCGGATTACGCCGTACGACTCGTCAACAGCGAGGAACCGGCCCGGGGCAAGGACACTCTGACCTCGGTCGACGCGGTCCGGGACCTGTTCGGCGCCAACTCCTCCGCGGCCCGCCGCGCCACCGACGCCGACGTCACGCGCTTCCGCTCGGTACGAGCCCGGCTGCGCTCGGTCTTCGAAGCGGCCGACCAGGGCGACGAGACGCTCGCGGTGGCCCTGCTGAACTCCCTGCTGCTGGATTTCCCGGTGAGCCCGCAGATCTCGGGACACGACCACCGCGACGACGACGGCCGCCCGCTGTGGCACATGCACCTGGCGGACCACCCGTCCAACGCGACCGCCGGCTACGCGGCGATAGCGGCGATGGGACTGGCCTTCCACCTCACGGAGTACGGCGTCGACCGCCTCGGCCTGTGCGAGGCCGCGCCGTGCCGCAACGCCTACCTGGACACCTCCACCAACCGCTCGCGCCGCTACTGCTCCGACCGCTGCGCGACACGCGCGAACGTGGCCGCCTACCGGGCCCGCAAGCGCCTGGAGGCCGACCGGGCGGTGAACACGGGCCGGGCCGCCGACAGCGCCCAGCGCACCAGCGCCAGCGGCGAGCGCTGAGCGCGTTCGCGCGGCCGGTAGCGGAACCACACCTTGCCCAGGACCAGGTCCTCGGGCACGGTCCCGTAGTCGGTGCTGTCCCCGCCCGCGTACGCGTTGTCGCCCAGCACCCACCAACCGCTGTCGCGCCGCTCCGAGGCACGCTTGACGACCAGCAGGTCCTGCTGGAACGGATGCCGCAGGACCACCACGTCACCGGGCCGGATCCGGGCGCCGTACTGCACCACGAGCCGGTCTCCGTGGTACAGCGTGGGCACCATGGACGGCCCGGTCACCTCGGCCAGCCCGAAGGGCAGTACGGCGCCCCTGCGCTCGGTCTCCTGCGACAGCTCCGGCATCCCCGGCACCTCCCCGGTCACGTTCCTCCACCAGTCTCAGTCTCATCCCGGACTTTTGTCCTAAGCCCTAGGGGGCACTCGCGAAAACACGCCTGCCAGGGAGTAATGTCCCACCTGAGAAGACGATCACGAGGAAGGATGGCTCCATGCTTTCCCGCCTGTTTGCCCCCAAGGTCAAGGTCAGCGCGCACTGCGACCTTCCCTGCGGTGTGTACGACCCGGCCCAGGCCCGCATCGAGGCGGAGTCGGTGAAGGCCGTCCAGGAGAAGATGGCCGCCAACGACGACCCGCACTTCCAGACGCGCGCCACCGTCATCAAGGAGCAGCGCGCCGAGCTGGCCAAGCACCACGTCTCCGTGCTGTGGAGCGACTACTTCAAGCCCCCGCACTTCGAGAAGTACCCGGAGCTGCACCAGCTGGTCAACGACACGCTGAAGGCCCTCTCCGCCGCCAAGGCCTCGACCGACCCGGCCACGGGCCAGAAGGCCCTGGACTACATCGCCCAGATCGACAAGATCTTCTGGGAGACCAAGAAGGCCTGAGCGGCGGTCATCGTGCGGTGATCGGCGGTCGGTGCACCACTGCGGGTCACCGTGGACTGTGAAGGGGTCCGGTCGGCTGTACGACCGGGCCCCTTCGCCGCGCCGGGGCGTGGCGTGCTCGCAGGGTGTTGCCCGAAGACCTGGTGCGCCTGCGGCGGGCGCGCGACGCCCTCTTCGCCCGTGTCCAGGAGTACGGCGCCGACGTCCAGGAGCCGATGGACCAGCCGTACGGGGTGCGCGACTGCGCCTTCCCGATCCGGCCGGGAACATGCTGCGTTTCCTGGAGCGGCCGGAGGGTGAGCCGTCCTGAGCTCGGCGGGTGCGCGGGGTCAGGGCCTGCCCCGGCCGGTGACGGGTTCACGCCACATCGGCCACATCCGGGGGCCGTCCGGGATGTCGAGGGTGTGGTCGGCGAAGGTGAAGCCCAGGCGTTCGTAGAGCTTCGTGCTGCGCTCGCTGCTGGCCTCCAGATAGGCGGGCAGGCCCTCGCGGTCGCAGCGGTCGAGGACGTGCCGGACGAGGGCGCTGCCCAGGCCCTCCCCCTGGCGGGACGGTGCGACGCCGATCATCCACAGGTACTCATGGGCGCGGTCGGCCGGGTGCGACTCGGCCATCAGCCGGGCGATCTCCTCGACGCGCGCGTTCGCCGGGTCGACACTCTCGCGCAGCAGCACGGCGTCGTCCGCGCCGTCCGCACCCCCGCCGTCCGCACCTCCGCCGTCCGCAGCGCCGCCGTCCGCCCCCGCCATCGACAGCCACAGTGCGCACGCCGTGCCGTCCTCGGTCACGTCGATCCGGCCCTCGGCGAGCACGATGTCGGTGAAGGCGGCCATCAGCCGGTGGTGGGTCGTACGGCGGTACTCCCGCTCCGGGAAGACCCAGCCGCTCACCGGGTCGTCCTGGAAGGCCTCGTCCAGCAGCCGCACGACCCGTTCCCGGTCGTCTTCCCCCGCCGCCCGGATCCCCACGCCCATCTTCCGCCCTCTCAGCTCAAGTGCCGCTCGGATTACGGGAGTTGAGCCTAAGCGATAGGAACGTGCCCCGCACGCCGTGGGGCAGTGCGGGGCCCGCCGCACCGGAGCCGCAGGCGGCCGTACGGGGTGAGGAGCCGTACGGGCCCGGTGGCTCCGGGGTCCCCGCGGGGTCAGCTGGTGCGTCTGGTCACGAACTCGGCCAGGGCCAGCAGGCCGCCCGCGTGCGCCGGATCCGGTACGGCGCGGGCCAGGCCGTCCACGGCCTGGGCCATCCGGTCGGCCGCCTGGGCCTGCGCCCAGTCCCGGCCACCGGCCCGCTCCACCAGCAGCGCCATGTGCTCCTCCTCCCCCTCCCGGTGGGGCCGGGCGTACAGCTCGGCCAGTTCGGCGGCGGCCGGGGTGCGGGACGTCAGCGCCGCGACCACCGGCAGGGACTTCTTGCGGGCGGCGAGGTCCGCGCCGGCCGGTTTCCCGGTGCGGGCCGGGTCGCCCCATATGCCGATCACGTCGTCGATCAGCTGGAAGGCGAGGCCCGCCTGCCGGCCGAACGCGTCAAGCGCCTGGGCCTCCTCCTCGGCCGCTCCCGCGTACAGGGCCCCCACGGCACAGGCGCAGCCGAGCAGCGCGCCCGTCTTGGCCTCGGCCATGGTGAGCACCTCGGCGAGCGTGACCTCGCCGGGGGCGCGCCGTTCCAGGGCGGTGTCCGCCCGCTGGCCCTCGCACAGTTCGACGACGCAGCCCGCGAGCCGGGCGGCGGCGGCCGGTGACGCCGGATGCGGGTTCTCGGCGAGCAGCCCCAGGGCCAGCGCCTGGAGCGCGTCCCCGGCGAGGATCGCGTCGTTCTCGCCGAACACCGTCCACGCCGTGGGCCGGTGCCGTCGGGTGGCGTCCCGGTCCATCACGTCGTCGTGCAGCAACGTGAAGTTGTGGACCAGTTCCACCGCCGCCGCGGCCCGCGCCGCCGCCGCCCGCGCGGGCGGCCCGCCGAGCGCGGTGGCCGCCGTGAGGACCAGCGCCGGGCGGATGGCCTTGCCCCCGTTGCCCGCGGCCGGGGTGCCGTCCGCGTGCTCCCAGCCGAAGTGGTAGCGCGCGATCCGGCGCATCGAGGCGGGCAGGGAGGCGACGGCCGCCCGCAGGTCGGGGTCGACCGACGCCCGGGACCGTTCGAGGATCAACGTCGCATCGTGCCCGTCGGGCACTGCCGGTCCCCCCGTGCCACCGCCCTCGGCACGCGGGGGAAGGGGCTGGGCGGAGCCGGGTCCCGCCGGCCGCGTGGCCCCCGCGGGGCGGGGCACGCCGGTCGGGCGCCGCGTCGTCCCCGTCATGAACTCAACCATCCGATCCACATCCGATCCCCCGCGAAGAGACCGCGGACGGTGGCGCTTCCGCAGCCGGAACTGGGCGCATACCCCCCGGACGTGTCCGGCCCGGCGGGCCGGGACACCGGGAGCCGGCGCGCGTGGTCAGCGCCAACGGCCGACCTCGATGTTCTCCAGGACGCCCAGCGCGTCCGGCACCAGCACCGCCGCCGAGTAGTAGGCGGTCACCAGGTACTTGATGACCGCCTGCTCGTTGATGCCCATGAACCGCACGGACAGGCTCGGCTCGATCTCGTCGGGAATGCCCTTCGCGCGCAGCCCGATGACGCCCTGGTCGTCCTCGCCGGTACGCAGGGCGATGATCGAGCTGGTCCGCGCCTCGGTGACCGGGATCTTGTTGCACGGGAAGATCGGCACACCGCGCCAGGTGGGGATGCGGTTGCCGCCCATGTCGATGGTCTCCGGGACCAGGCCCCGCTTGTTCAGCTCGCGGCCGAACGCGGCGATCGCGCGCGGATGGGCGAGCAACAGCTTGGTGCCCCGCCGCCGGCTGAGCAGTTCGTCCATGTCGTCCGGGCTCGGCACGCCGTCGTGCGGGTGGATCCGCTGGTCGTACTCGCAGTTGTGGAGCAGGCCGAAGTCGCGGTTGTTGATCAGCTCGTGCTCCTGGCGCTCCTTCAACGCCTCTACGGTCAGCCGGAGTTGCTGCTCCGTCTGGTTCATGGGCTGGTTGTAGAGGTCGGCCACGCGCGTGTGCATGCGCAGGACGGTCTGCGCGATGCTCAGTTCGTACTCGCGGGGGCTGGCCTCGTAGTCGACGAAGGTGTGCGGGATGTCCGGCTCACCGCTGTGTCCGGCGGCGAGTTCGACCACCTTCTCCCCGTACTTGTTGGCGTTCTGCTCGGGGATCGAGACCCGCTGCTGGAGGTGGGCGCGCAGCGATTCGGCGCGGTCGGCGACCTGTTCGAAGTCGTGGCGGGACAGCACGAGGACGGTGCAGGCGGTGTCCGCGCGGGCCGTGTACTCCCAGATGGCGTCCGGGTCCAGGAGCGCCTGCTCACCGAAGTAGGCGCCGTTGGCGAGGACACCGAGGACCTGGTCGTCGCCGTAGGGGCCGGTGCCGACCTTCTGGACCCTGCCGTGCGCCAGCAGGTACACCTCCTCGGCCTGGTTGCCGAAGGAGGCGATCACCTGGCCCGCCCCGATCTCGCGCCGACGGCAGCGCTGGGCGAGCTCCGAGAGCACGTCGTCGTCCTCGTAGCCCCGCAGCGCGGGCAGTTCGCCGAGTTCGGCCGGGATGACCTCGACACGGTCGCCGGTCTTCACGAAGGTGATGCGGCCGTCGCCGACGGCGTAGGTGAGCCGCCGGTTCACCCGGTACGTGCCGCCCTGCACGTCGACCCAGGGCAGCACGCGCAGCAGCCAGCGCGAGCTGATCTCCTGCATCTGGGGAACGGACTTGGTGGTGGTGGCCAGGTTCCGCGCGGCCGCGGTGCCGAGGCTCTGCTGCGGCCGGTCCTGCTCCGTGCGGACCTCTTCGCCTACCGACATAGAGAATTGCCTTCCGCTCATGCCCGGCACGCTCGGCGCCGTGCATCGATTTGCGTGCGCCAGCCTTCCAGCACGGTGCGTTGTCGTGCTATTACCCGAAAGAGCGGGAATGGACCACCACCGTCCCGGGCAGAGATCGCCGATCCCGATACCGTGACCAGCGGGTTCGCGGTACTCGACGGCCGTGCCGCCGCCCGGTCCGGGCGGGCACAATGGCCGGGTGACCAGCTCCGCCGCCCCCGACCTCGCCGCGCTGTCCCCCCGGCTGCCCTCGCCCCTCCAGGAGGTCGCCGACGACCGCTTCACCCGTCGCGGCCTGCGGCTGCTCCTCAAGCGCGACGACCTGATCCACCCGGAGCTGACCGGCAACAAGTGGCGCAAACTCGCCCCGAACCTGCGGGCCGCGGCCGGCCGGACGGTCGTGACCTTCGGCGGCGCCTACTCCAACCACCTGCGCGCGACGGCCGCCGCGGGCCGCCTGCTGGGCCTGCCGACGGTCGGCGTGGTCCGCGGCCAGGAGCTGGCCGAGCGCCCCCTGAACCCCTGCCTGGCGCGCTGCGCGGCCGACGGGATGCGGCTGCACTTCGTCGACCGGTCGACGTACCGCCGCAAGGCCGAGCCCGAGACGCTGGCGGCCCTGTTGCGCGCCGCGGATGCCGAGGAGGCCCATGTGGTCCCCGAGGGCGGCAGCAACGCCCTGGCCGTACGCGGCTGCCGGGCCCTGGGCGAGGAGCTGGGCGAGCACGCGGACGTCGTCGCCCTGGCCTGCGGCACCGGCGGCACCCTGGCCGGCCTGGCCGCCGGGCTCGCACCCGGCCGGCGCGCCCTGGGCATACCCGTCCTCAGGGGCGGCTTCCTGGCGGCGGACATCGAGGCCCTGCAGGAGCGGGCCTTCGGCGCCCGGCGCGGCACGTGGTCGCTCGACGAGCGCTTCCACTTCGGCGGCTACGCCCGAGTCACGCCCGAACTCGACGCCTTCGCCGAGGACTTCACCGCCCGGCACGGCGTCCCCGTCGAGCGCCTCTACGTCGCCAAGCTGCTGTACGGCCTGGTCACCCTGGCCGGCGAGGACGCCTTCCCGCGCGGGACGACGATCGCCACGGTCGTCACGGGCAGCCCCTTCCCGGCGCCAGCCGCCTGAGCCACCCGGCTCACACCGCCGCCCGGCCGCTCAGAGGCCACCGCCCGGTCCTCACCGGCCCCTCACGCCGCCTCCCGGTAGGCGGCCGCCTCCTCCAGGTCCAGCCTGCGCAGCAGGGTGCGCAGCATCTCGTCGTCGATGTAGCGGCCGTCCCGCAGACGTACGAACACCTCGCGCTCGGCGCTGATCACGTCCCGGGACAGCCGGCGGTAGGTGTCGTCGACCGACTCGCCGGTGACCGGGTTGACCTGGCCGAGCCGCTCCCAGACGGAGTTGCGGCGGCGCTCCAGGACCGCGCGGAGCCGGTCGGCGAGCGGCGGGGGCAGGGCGTTGCGCTCGTCGGCCAGGAGTTCCTCCAGGCGCCGCTCGGCGGCCAGGGACGCCTGCGCCTGCGCGTTCGCCTCGGCCAGGGTCTCCGCCCGCACGTCGCGACCGGGGAACTTCAGCACGCGGATCAGCGGCGGCAGCGTCAGGCCCTGCACCACCAGGGTCCCGATGACCGTCGTGAAGGTCAGGAAGAGCAGCAGGTTGCGCTTCGGGAAGGGCCCGCCGTCGTGCAGCGTGACCGGGATCGAGAAGGCGATGGCCAGGGACACCACGCCCCGCATCCCGGCCCAGGCGGTGACCATCGCACCCTTCCAGGTGGGGTTCTCCTCGCGCTCCCGGATGCGCCGGGACAGCAGCCGGGGCAGGAACGTCGCCGGGTACACCCACACGAACCGGGCGGCGACGACCACCAGGAATACGGCGACCGCGTACCAGGCGGCCTCGAAGCCGGAGTACGCCCCGAGACCCTCGAGGACGACCGGCAGCTGAAGTCCGATGAGGGCGAACACCGACGACTCCAGGACGAACGCCACCATCTTCCACACCGCGTCCTCCTGGAGCCGGGTGGCGAA
The DNA here is from genome assembly GCF_042896465.1 of Streptomyces sp. NPDC001292. Lineage (NCBI taxonomy): Bacteria > Bacillati > Actinomycetota > Actinomycetes > Kitasatosporales > Streptomycetaceae > Streptomyces > Streptomyces sp. NPDC001292. The sequence goes on along the minus strand of NZ_JBIAXG010000005.1, from coordinate 216,690 downwards.
GTCGACCTCCCACGCGCGGTGCCCCAGGTAGAGGGCGACGGTGACGACGGCCAGGACGCCGGAGGCGTGCACCTGCTCGGCGACGCCGTAGGCGACGAACGGGATCAGCAGGGAGAGCGTGTTCTGGAGCAGCGCCTCCTTCAGGTGGGTGCGCAGCCAGTGCAGCGGCGCCATCAGCACCAGCCCGATCCCGACGCCGCCGATCGCCGCGACCAGGAACTCCCGCACACCGCCGGCCCAGCTCGCGCCCTCGCCGACCGCGGCGGCCAGCGCCACCCGGAAGGCGGTGATCGCGGTGGCGTCGTTGAGCAGGGACTCGCCCTGGAGGATCGTGGTGATCCGCGAGGGCAGCCCGACCCGGCGGGCCACCGCCGTCGCCGCGACCGCGTCCGGCGGCGCCACCACCGCGCCCAGCACCAGCGCCGCGGTCAGCGGCAGCCCCGGCACGAGCACGTACACGGCCCAGCCGACCACGAAGGTCGCGAACAGCACGTACCCGACGGAGAGCAGCGCCACGGGCCGCAGTTGCGCGCGCAGGTCGAGGTAGGAGCTGTCGATGGCGGAGGTGTACAGCAGCGGCGGCAGCAGCAGGGGCAGGACCACGCCGGGATCGAGGGCGTAGGCGGGGACCCCGGGGACGTAGGAGACCGCCAGTCCGCCCGCGACCAGCAGCAGGGGCGCCGGCACGGGGGTGCGCCGGGCGGCCCCGGCCATCGCGGCACTGCCCGCCACCAGGAACAGCAGCGGCACTACGCCCATGGCCCTCGCCCACCCATCATTCGTCGCCCGTCCGCTTTCCGCGCGGTCACCCGCACGCCCGTCGTAACCTGGCAATCATGAAACAGTGCACGCACGCCGGCACACTGCCGCATCCGGAGCCCGACCCCGAGAGCGAGACGTGTCCGGAGTGCCTGGCGGAGGGCACGCATCCGGTGCAGCTGCGGCTGTGCCTGACCTGTGGCCACGTCGGATGCTGCGACTCCTCGCCGGGACAGCATGCGACCAAGCACCACAAGGACACCGGACACCCGGTGATGCGGACCTTCGAGCCCGGCGAGGACTGGCGCTGGTGCTTCGTGGACCACGTGCTCGTGTGACCGGAATCGGGGACGGTTCGACCGTCTGACGTCTGGGTACGTCAACCCGGCGCCCGCCGTTCCCATTTGGGCCCGCAGACCCCTAGCCACGGAGCGTATCCATAGGTTTACTATGAGTGACAGCAAGGGTTGGGGCCCCGGGACAGGAAGGCCGGGCGCGCGGTAGCGTCACCGCTGAACCATGTATCGCGTTGTCCCGGGGGATGCCCCCGGCCCTGAGAGAACTTGTACCACCTTGGAGGTGAGGGTGTCCCAGATCGCAGGCGAGCCCGCGGCGAACCAGGACTTCGTGGAGGTCCGGCTGCCGGCTGCGGGTGCCTACCTGTCGGTGCTGCGGACGGCCACGGCCGGTCTCGCGGCCCGTTTGGACTTCACCCTCGACGAGATCGAGGACCTGCGCATCGCGGTGGACGAGGCCTGCGCGATCCTGCTCCAGCAGGCCGTGCCCGGCTCGGTGCTCAGTTGCGTCTTCCGGCTGGTCGACGACTCGCTCGAGGTCACCGTCTCGGCCCCGACGACGGACGGTCACGCTCCCTCGCGGGACACGTTCGCCTGGACCGTCCTGTCCGCCCTCGCGGGCAAGGTCTCCTCCGCCGTGGACGACGACAAGACCGTGTCGATCAGCCTCTACAAACAGCGCGGCGCGGGACCCGGGCCGGCGTGAGGAACGGGGACGGGCCGGTGCGGGACGAAGAGCGCGGCACACGGGAGCTGCCGGCCGAGGGCGGGACTCCGGCGCGCGCGGACGGGGCCACAGCTCCGGGCGGGGCCGTCCGGGGCGGTCCGGCCGCGGTCCGGCGCGCGGCGGACGGTATCGACGGCATCCCGGAGCAGGCCAGGCCGCACCCGGAGGACGAGCCGCTGGTCGCCGGCCACGGCGGTCCTCCCCCTCACGGGGACTCCTCCTGTTCGAGCGAAGGCGAGGGCTCGGGGAAGGAGGCGAGGGCTCGGGGAAGGGCGACGGGCGGGACGATGAGCGAGCACGAGCGAGACTCCGAGGACGGGTCGCGAGCCGCCCAGGTCGTGCACAACGCGCGGCACGACCCTCACGACCGCAGTGGCGCACGTGCGATGTTCGTCGAGCTGCGCGCCCTGAAGGAGGGCAGCCCGCAGTACGCCGAGCTGCGCAACCAGCTGGTCCGCATGCACCTGCCGCTCGTCGAGCACCTCGCGCGCCGCTTCCGCAACCGCGGCGAGCCGCTGGACGACCTCACACAGGTCGCCACCATCGGCCTGATCAAGTCGGTCGACCGCTTCGACCCGGACCGCGGCGTGGAGTTCTCCACGTACGCGACTCCGACGGTCGTCGGCGAGATCAAGCGGCACTTCCGGGACAAGGGCTGGGCGGTGCGCGTGCCGCGCCGGCTCCAGGAGCTGCGCCTGGCGCTGACCACCGCGACGGCCGAGCTGTCCCAGCTGCACGGCCGCTCCCCGACAGTGCACGAACTCGCCGAGAAGCTCGCCATCTCCGAGGAGGAGGTCCTGGAGGGCCTGGAGTCGGCCAACGCCTACTCCACGCTGTCCCTGGACGTCCCCGACACGGACGACGAGTCCCCGGCGGTCGCGGACACCCTCGGCGCCGAGGACGAGGCGCTGGAGGGCGTGGAGTACCGGGAGTCGCTGAAGCCGCTGCTGGAGGATCTCCCGCCGCGCGAGAAGCGGATCCTGCTGCTGCGCTTCTTCGGCAACATGACCCAGTCGCAGATCGCGCAGGAGGTGGGCATCTCCCAGATGCACGTCTCCCGGCTGCTGGCCCGCACACTGGCCCAGCTGCGGGAGAAGCTGCTGGTGGAGGAGTAGAAGAAGGACCGCGAGGACCGGGGCGGCCGGAGCGGGGAAGCCGGCTGTGCGGCTACCGCTGCCCGGTCTCCCCGGTCCGGCCCGGGCCCTTGATGCCGAGGGCCCTGGTCGTCTCCGGGTTGACGAGCAGCACCAGCGACGCCACGGCCACCACGGCCAGTGCGATGCCGGCCGGGATGGCCACGCTGTCGGCCCGCAGCAGGCTGAAGGCGACGGGCAGCGCCATGATCTGCGTGATGACCGCCGGTCCCCGGCTCCAGCTGCGACGCAGCAGCAGTCCGCGGGCGGCGAGCAGCGGCAGCAGCGCGAGCACGAGCACCGTGATGCCGCCCGTGACGCCGGTCTGCCGGTCGCCCTCGTGGCCCGTGACGCCCACGACGAGCATCCAGATCCCGCCGACCGCCAGCACGAGCCCTTCCAGCGCGGCCAGCGCCGCCGCGTACGTCAGCCGCCGCGGGCGCGGACCCGCCGCGTCCGGGGCGTCCGTGGTCTCGGGGGTGGGGTTGCGGTCACTGCTCACCCCAGCAGGGTAGCCCTCGCGGCACGGACCACCGTGTGCAGGCTCACGCCCCGGTCTCTTACCGGATCCCTACCTCGGGGTGGGGCGGGTACTGTCCGGTAGGTACGCTGCACCTCATGCGTGCACTACTCGTGGTCAATCCGGCGGCAACCACCACAAGCGCACGTACGCGCGACGTCCTGATCCACGCGCTCGCCAGCGAGATGAAGCTGGACGCGGTCACCACCGAGTACCGCGGCCACGCCCGCGACCTGGGCCGGCAGGCCGCGGACAGCGACGACATCGACCTGGTGGTGGCCCTCGGCGGCGACGGCACGGTCAACGAGGTCGTCAACGGCCTGCTGCACCGCGGCCCGAACCCGGAGCGCCTGCCCCGCCTGGCGGTGGTGCCCGGCGGTTCCACCAACGTCTTCGCCCGCGCCCTGGGCCTGCCCAACGACGCCGTGGAGGCGACCGGCGCGATCCTGGACGCCCTGCGCCGGGGCGGCGAGCGCACGGTCGGACTGGGGCTGGCCTCGGGCACGCCCGGCACCGACGACGCGGAGGTGCCGGAGCGCTGGTTCACCTTCAACGCCGGGCTCGGCTTCGACGCCGGTGTGGTCGGCCGGGTGGAGCAGCAGCGCGAGCGCGGCAGGAAGTCCACGCACGCCCTGTACGTACGGCAGGTGGTCCGCCAGTTCCTCGGGGAGCCGAGCCGCCGGCACGGGACGATCACCCTGGAGCGGCCCGGGGAGGACCCGCTCACCGAGCTGGTGGTGGCGATAGTCTCGAACACCTCGCCGTGGACGTATCTCGGCAATCGCCCGATGTACACGTCACCTAAGGCCTCGTTCGATACCGGGCTCGATGTGCTCGGTCTCAGCCGCCTGTCCACCGCCGCGGTTGCCCGGTATGGCACCCAGTTGCTCACTTCGTCCCCCGAGCGCGGCCCCCAGGGCAGGCATGCGGCCTCCCTGCACGATCTGAGCCTCTTCACCTTGCATTCGAAGGTGCCGCTCCCCCTCCAGATGGACGGTGACCATCTGGGGGTGCGTAAGAGCGTGACGTTCACAGGCGTACGCCGTGCACTGCGTGTGATTGTGTGAGTAGAAGGGCCCAAAGTCCTTTCACTCGAACGTTTAGGCCAGGATCCACCCCATGGAAGTACGGCTGTGACCTAGTCGACACCGAGGAATCAAAAAAAACTTTCCGGAAGGGGTTGTATCCGCCGCTGAGGTTTGCGAGTCTCTACGTGGCGATCGGGACGGCCCGCCACACGGGCCCCAGAAGATCACCGGAACCCCTCTCCAAATCACAGGACCACGCCAGGGAACCTGGCAGTCGGCCCTTCACTTGTTGAGGGATTCGTGAAAGCGTTCACATTCACAAGCAACGTAATACCAAGAGAGGTAGCAGCCATGGACTGGCGTCACAACGCCGTTTGCCGCGAGGAAGACCCCGAGCTGTTCTTCCCCATCGGCAACACCGGTCCTGCGCTGCTGCAGATCGAGGAAGCCAAGGCCGTCTGCCGTCGCTGCCCGGTTATCGAGCAGTGCCTGCAGTGGGCGCTCGAGTCCGGTCAGGACTCCGGCGTCTGGGGTGGTCTCAGCGAGGACGAGCGCCGCGCGATGAAGCGCCGCGCCGCCCGCAACCGGGCTCGTCAGGCCTCCGCCTGACCACAGCCACCCCGCTGACAGCCTGAGCTTGGCGGCGCGTACAGCGAGTACGCATCTCCCGCCCCCGAGCCGCAGCGCGCAGTACCCCCGATGCGCACACAAGCCGCAACGAGCGACTGGCCTCGGACCGATTCCGGTCCGAGGCTCTTTGCTGTGCGGGATCCGGGGCTCCTCGCTGTGCGGGCTACTTGTGCGCCTGCACCGGGATGTCGAGGATCACCCGGGTGCCGCGCTCCGGGGCCGGCACCATGTCGAAGGTGCCGCCCAACTCCCCCTCGACCAGGGTCCGTACGATCTGCAGGCCGAGGTTGCCGGAGCTGTGCGGGTCGAAGCCGTCGGGCAGGCCCACGCCGTCGTCCTGGACGGTGACGAGCAGCCGGGCCTCGCGCGAGGTCCCGCCGCGGACCGCGGAGACCTCCACCGTCCCCGTTTCGCCCTCGCGGAAGCCGTGTTCCAGGGCGTTCTGCAGGATCTCGGTCAGCACCATCGACAGCGGGGTGGCGACCTCGGCGTCCAGGATCCCGAAGCGGCCGCTGCGCCGACCGGTCACCTTGCCCGGCGAGATCTCGGCGACCATCGCCAGCACCCGGTCGGCGATCTCGTCGAACTCCACGCGCTCGTCCAGGTTCTGGGACAGCGTCTCGTGCACGATGGCGATCGACCCGACGCGGCGGACCGCCTCCTCCAGAGCCTCCCGGCCGCGCTCGGACTCGATGCGCCGGGCCTGAAGCCTCAGCAGGGCCGCCACCGTCTGCAGGTTGTTCTTGACCCGGTGGTGGATCTCCCGGATCGTCGCGTCCTTGGTGATCAACTCCCGCTCACGGCGGCGCAGTTCGGTCACGTCCCGGAGCAGCACCAGCGAACCTATGCGCGTGCCCTTGGGTTTGAGCGGGATCGCCCGGAACTGGATCACTCCGTCGTTGGCCTCGATCTCGAACTCCCGGGGCGCCCAGCCGCTGGCCAGCTTCACCAGCGCCTCGTCCACCGGGGCCAGGGACGGGGCAAGTTCGGCGGTGGTCTGACCCAGGTGGTGGCCGACGAGGTCGGCGGCGAGGCCGAGGCGGTGGTAGGCGGAGAGCGCGTTGGGCGAGGCGTACTGGACGATGCCGTCCGCGTCCAGCCGGATCAGGCCGTCGCCGACGCGCGGCGAGGCGTCCATGTCGACCTGCTGGTCCGGGAACGGGAAGGAACCGGCCGCGATCATCTGCGCCAGGTCCGAGGCGCTCTGCAGATACGTCAGCTCCAGCCGGCTCGGGGTGCGCACGGTGAGCAGGTTGGTGTTGCGCGCGATGACGCCGAGGACGCGCCCGTCCCGCCGCACCGGGATGGACTCGACGCGGACCGGGACCTCCTCGCGCCACTCGGGGTCGCCCTCCCGTACGATCCGGCCCTCGTCGAGCGCGGCGTCCAGCATCGGGCGGCGGCCGCGCGGGACGAGGTGCCCGACCATGTCGTTCTGGTAGGAGGTGGGGCCGGTGTTGGGCCGCATCTGGGCGACCGAGACGTACCGGGTGCCGTCCAGGGTGGGGACCCACAGGACCAGGTCGGCGAAGGAGAGGTCGGAGAGCAGCTGCCACTCCGAGACCAGCATGTGCAGCCACTCGAGATCGGAGTCGTCGAGCGCGGTGTGCTGGCGTACGAGTTCGTTCATGGAGGGCACGTCTGCGAGCGTACCCGGGCGTTTGTACGGTCCCGAAATGGACGGAGGCGCGGGGCCCCGGAGACACCCGCGGGCCGCGGCGCCTGAGAGGGACCCTCAACCCTCCCGGCACCGCAGCCCGGAGCAGTATCGGCCGTGGGCGTGCGGTCCCGGTCGGCCGAAGGATGAGGAACCGGGGCAGTCAGGGCAGAGAGCTCCGGATCCTCGGTCCGCCTTCCTGTGCGGGGAAGACGGAGGCTCGTGCGTTCACCTGTCGTGCGCGGGCGGTGCCACGCGCGTGCGCTCTTCGAGACGTCTCACAGCATTCTGGACTAGACCACTTGCCCTGTCCATGTGCGGGAGGGCGGTTGTTGTTTTTCTTCACCGATCGACCGGTCGGGACGGAGCCGGGCCGGCCGGCTGACCGGATCTCCCGGCGCGCTCCCCGCAGCCTAGCCCGCCCGGCTCGGCGGTGGGGCCGGATGATGGGATCAATCTCCGTGAGCGCCTCGGATTCCCCCGGCTCACGCCGTCGTACGCCGGTCGTGACCTGCCCTGGGCGACCACCCCCGCCGCTTCGGGCACGCGGGTGGACGAGCACGGCACGGACGGGCCCGACTCTGTTAGATTGGGCTTGGATTGGTCTAAACCACCCGACCCTCGTTACCGGGTCCGTCCCCTTCAGATCCTCCTCAGATCGGCAGGCCCAGCGTGGAAGTTGTCATCGTTCCGGACGCCAGAGCGGGCGGCGAACTCATCGCCGAGGCGATGGCGCAGCTGCTCCGGCGCAAGCCCGACGCCCTGCTCGGTGTGGCCACGGGCTCCACTCCCCTGCCCGTGTACGAGGCGCTGGCGGCCAAGGTGCGCTCCGGCGCCGCGGACCTCTCGCGGGCGCGGATCGCCCAGCTCGACGAGTACGTGGGGCTGCCCGCCGATCACCCCGAGTCCTACCGCTCGGTGCTGCGCCGGGCGGTGCTGGAGCCCCTCGGCATCGGGATGGACGCCTTCCTCGGGCCCGACGGCACCGCGGAGGACGTCCGGTCGGCCTGCGCGGCCTACGACCGGGCCCTGGCCGAGTCGGGCGGAGTCGACCTGCAACTGCTCGGGATCGGGACCGACGGGCACATCGGGTTCAACGAGCCGTGCTCCTCGCTCGCCTCGCGCACCCGGATCAAGACCCTGACCGAGCAGACCCGCGTCGACAACGCGCGCTTCTTCGACGGCGACGTCGACCAGGTGCCGCACCACGTCATCACGCAGGGCATCGGGACGATCCTGGAGGCGCGGCACCTGGTGCTGCTGGCCACGGGCGAGGGCAAGGCGGACGCGGTCGCCGCGACCGTCGAGGGACCGCTGGCGGCCGTCTGCCCCGCCTCGGCACTTCAGCTCCACCCGCACGCGACGGTCGTCGTCGACGAGGCCGCCGCGTCCAAGCTGAAGCTCGCCGACTACTTCCGCCACTCGTACGCCAACAAGCCGGCCTGGCAGGGCATTTAGCCACTCACCCGGCCCGGAACACACCGACGCCGGCCACCCCGCAGGGGGCGGTCGGCGTCGCCGCGTGGACCGCCGTGAGCTCCACGTTCAAGGCGGCCACCGCGCGTGTTGCCGCCACGGCGGCGGTGGCGGGGTCGCGACCGCGGCGCCGAGCAGGCCCGAGGGCCCGGCTACGCCGGGCGGCCGTCCCGCCGGGCGGGTGCCGATCCGAGGGACCTGTGCTGCCCCGCCCCCGTCCCAGCGCCGGCGCGCGGGCCGGCACGCCCGGTTCGGCCGGGAGGAACCACCTCCCGGCTCCGGGCCCCGCAGGACGCCTCCCGGGCCTGCTCGACCACCCGGGGCCGCCGGGACGAACACATCCCCCGCTCCTGGCCCTGCGGGACGCCTCGGCGGTGGCCGCCGTCCTCTCCGCCTCGCCGGTCGTGCGCAGCGAGGTCACGGTGACGTGGAGGTTCGAGCGCCGGGGACCGGCGGTGCGGAGGTCCGGCTACCGGTTCACGTGCCCGTGATGGCTTCCGCCGCCGCTCGGCCGCAGACGCGGGCCGCGCCGTGGGTGGCGATGTGGAGGGCGCCGCGCGGGGGCGCCTGGGGGACGCCCATCTCGACGACCACCGTGTCCGGGCGGGCCGCGAGCAGGGTGTCCAGGGCGGCCGCCATCCAGGGGTGGCGGTGCTCGTCGCGGACGACGGCCACCACACGCCGGGTGCCGGCCTCCTGAAGGGCCGCGCGGCCCGCGTCCTCGCCGGCGAAGCTGCCCGTCCGGGTGCCCGGCAGGAGGCGGCAGAGCTCGGCGGCCACGCCCCACGGGGTCTCGTCGCCGACCGCGATGTTGGCGACGGGGGTGAGGGCGGCGACGTAGGGCGGATCCGTGAGCGGGGTGAAGCCCTCCGCGGCGGTGACGCGCAGCGCTCGCCGGGCCGCCCGCAGCCCGACCTCCGGGTCGGCGGCCCCCCGCGTCCCGGCCGGGCCCGCGGCCGCGGCGGTCCAGCGGGCGAGGGCGCGGACCCGGTCGGCCGCGTCCGCCAGCCGTTCCTCGGGCAGTTCCCCGGAGCGGACCGCGGCGACCAGGGCGTCGCGCAGGCCGGTCACGGTCTCGTCGTCGGCCAGTCCGCCGCCCACGCAGATCGCGTCGGCTCCGGCGGCGATGGCCAGGACGCTGCCGCGCCGGATGCCGTGGTTGTCCGCGATGGCCCGCATCTCCATGCCGTCGGTGACGATCAGGCCCTCGTAGCCGAGTTCGCCGCGCAGGAGGTCGGTCAGCACCCGGCGGGACAACGTTGCAGGAAGGTCCGGGTCCAGGGCCGGCACCAGGATGTGGGCGCTCATCACCGCTTTGCTGCCGGCGGCGATCGCCGCGCGGAACGGGGCCAGTTCGCGCTCCTGCAGCACCCCGGCGTCCACGTCGATGCGGGGCATCGCGTGGTGGGAGTCCACGGCGGTGTCGCCGTGCCCGGGGAAGTGCTTGGTGCAGGCGGCGACACCCGCGGACTGCAGGCCGGTGACGTAGGCGGCGGCGTGCCGGGCGGCCAGGTCGGTGGTGGCGCCGAAGGACCGTACGCCGATGACCGGGTTGCCGGGGTTGGAGTTGACGTCGGCGGAGGGCGCCCAGTTGAAGTTCACTCCGCACTCGGCCAGCCGCCTGCCGAGTTCGCGCGCGACGGCCCGGGTCAGTTCCACGTCGTCCACCGCCCCCAGCGCGTGGTTGCCGGGGAAGCTGGAGCCGGTGCGCACCTCCAGACGGGTGACGTCGCCGCCCTCCTCGTCGATGGCGACCAGAACGTCCTCGCGTTCGGCGCGCAACTGAGCGGTGAGGGCGGCCAGCTGTTCGGGCGAGGCGATGTTCCGGCCGAACAGACCGACCGAGGACAGGCCCTCGCCGAGGCGCCGGAGCAGCCAGTCGGGGGCCGTGGTCCCGGTGAAGCCGGGCTGGAGGACGGTCAGCGCGTCGCGGGTGAGTGTGTCGGCTCCGCTGGCGAGTGTCGTCATCGGGTGGTGTTATCCCTTCACGGCGCCGGCGGTCAGGCCGCTGACGGCCTTGCGCTGGAGGAAGACGAAGAGGATCAGGATCGGGATGGCGAAGAGGGAGGAGGCCGCCATGGTCGCGCCCCAGTCGTCGCCGAAGGCGGTCTGGAAGCCGGACAGCCACAGCGGCAGCGTCTTGGCCTCGGCGTCCTTGTTCAGCACCAGCACGAGGGCGAACTCGTTCCAGGCGGTGATGAAGCCGAACATCGAGGTGGACATCAGGCCCGGCGCGAGCAACGGCAGGATGACCCGGCGGAAGGCCGTGATGCGGGAGCAGCCGTCCACCATGGCCGCCTCCTCCAGTTCCCTCGGCACGGCGGCGACGAAGCCGCGCAGCGTCAGGATGGTGAAGGGCAGGATCATCATCATGTAGAAGAGCGTCAGCGGCACGAGACTGTTCAGCATCGACGCGTCCCGCACGATCATGTAGATGGCGATGATCATGACTTCCCAGGGCGCCATCTGGGCCAGCATGAAGCCGATGACGAAGCCGCGCCGCCCCCTGAACCGCATCCGCGCCAGGGCGAAGGAGCCGGCCAGCGCGACGATCAGCGCGAAGACGACGGCGAGGACGGTGACGGTCAGCGAGTTGGTGACGTACGTCCAGAAGTGGTCGACCTCCGTCGCCGTCCTGAAGTGCTCGAAGGTGACGTCGACCGGGAACCAGACCGGGTCCTCGGAGATGATGTCGCCGGTCGGCTTGAACGCCGTGGAGAACATCCAGTACACGGGGAAGACGAAGCCGGTGAACAGGACGACGGCCGTGACGTTGGGCCACAGGCGGCCGAAGAGCGAGCGCTTCACAGCTCGTCCTCCTCTTGCTTGAGCACGATCCGGAGGTAGTACGCGGTCAGGCCGAGCAGGATCAGGATGGTCAGGACGGCGATCGCCGCACCCATGCCGTAGTGCTGGTTGCCGACGCCCTCGACGTAGGCGTAGACGGGCAGGATCTCGGTGAGCCGGTCCGGGCCGCCGCCGTTGATGGCGAGAACCTGCACGAACGCCTTGAAGACCCAGATGATCTCCAGGAAGGTCGTCGCGTAGAGGAAGGGCCGCAGGAACGGCAGGGTGACCGTGGTGAAGCTCCGCCAGACGCCGGCGCCGTCCAGGGCCGCGGCCTCGTACAGCTCGGCGGGGATGGTGGTGGTCGCCGCGTACAGGTTGATCGCGACGAACGGGATGGACATCCACACGATCAGCACGGTGATGACGAAGAACGTCGACATCTGGCCGCTGGTCCAGCTGTAGTCGGCCATCGAGTGCCAGCCGAGCTTGTCCAGCACCCAGTCGACCACGCCGAAGCGCTGGGCGAACAGCCACTGGTAGACGGTGGTCGCCGCGATCACCGGCATCGCCCAGGCCAGCACGAGACCGAGCAGCAGGGTGACCCGCATGCGCTTGCCGAGGCGGGCGAGCAGCAGGCCGACCAGCGTTCCCAGGACCATGATCAGGGCGACGTTGACCGCGGTGAACAGGATCGAGCGGAGGGTGACCCGCCAGAAGTCCTCGCCGGTGAGGACCTCCTTGTAGTTGTCGATGCCGTTCCACTCGGTGACGTGCTGGATCAGCTGCGCCATGTTGAGGTTCTGGAACGACAGCAGGAAGTCCTTCAGCAGCGGCCGGCCGAGCAGCAGCACGGTGGCCGCGCAGGCGGGCAGCAGCAACAGATAGGGGGCGAGCCCGCCGCTGCGCGAGGCGGCTCGCGGTGTCGGACCGCCGGGTGCCCGGCCGGCCGCCCTGCGGGCGTCCACCGGGCCGGAGGGCGGCCGTTCGGTCTGCACGGTCATGCTCGCGATCTTTCTTCTCGGCCCAGGGTCTTTCGTTCGGATCGGGCCGGATCAGGGAGCGGGTCTGGTGCCGGGGGCACCTCCCACGCCCTTCAGGCAGTGGGGGAGCATCGCAAGGCGGAGGAGGTCGGCAGGGCGGAGCCCCGCCGACCGACGGCAACGCGGCTGGGGGTACCCCCTGCTCGAAGAGCTTGGGGGAGCGATGCCAGGGCCCGCGAGCCCGGCGTGATCCAAACGAGAGGCCCTGAGTACGTCGACGCGCGTACAGGTGCCGGGGCGGGGCCGTCCGTCGTACGGCTGCCCCGCCCCGGCTCACCCGGTGCTACTGCTTCTGCGCCAGGCGCTTGTTGAAATCGCCCTCGACCTGCTTGGCGGCCTCGGCCGGGGACTTTCCGTTCAGCACGGCGGTCATGTAGGCCTTGACCGGGTTCGGCTCGTTCTCCACCGCGGCCCACTCCGGGATCAGCGGCGTGGTGCCGCCGCCCGCGGCGGCCGGGGCAGCGGCCTCGGCGACGGCGTTGCCCTGGAGGTTGCTCTGCAGCGACTCCTTGTTCGGGATGACGCCGTTCTCCTTGGCCAGCTGGCCCTCGAACTGGTCGGAGAGGGCGATCTTCAGAAACTCCCTGGCGAGCTCCTGCTTCTTGCTGCCCGCGGCGACGGCGAGGTTGGAGCCGCCGAGGAAGACGCCCTCGGGCTCGTCGGCCGTGGCGCCCGGGATGGTGAAGTAGCCGATCTCCTTCTCGATCTTCGGGTTGGCCTTGATCGCGGTGCCGGCCTCCCAGCCCATGCCGATGAAGGCGCCGACCTTGCCCTTGGCGAAGACCTCGCCCTGCTGCGGGGTGGCCTCGTCCTTGTCCTTGGGTGCCTTGGACAGGGCCTGGAACTTCTTGTACGTCTCCATGGCGGCGGCGACCTTGGGGTCACCGAGGTTGGAGACGTACTTGTCGCCGTCCTTCTTCACCAGTTCGCCGCCCTCGCCGACCACCAGGCCGACGAAGTGGTACCAGTTCTGGCCGGGCAGGTAGATCGGCTCGGCGCCCGTCTTGTCACCGATCTTCTTGAGGTCGGCGTAGAACTCGTCACGGGTCTTGGGGGTGTCCTTGATCCCCGCGTCCGCCCAGAGCTTCTTGTTGTAGAGGACGACGCGGTTGGCGAAGTACCACGGTGCCGCGTACTGCTTGCCCTCGTAGACGGACGAGTTGTTGAGGGACTCGGTCCAGTCGGCGCCGATCGAGGACTTCAGGTCCGCGAGGTCGGCGAGGCCGCCGGTCTTGGCGTAGGCCGGGGTCTGGGTGTTGCCGATCTCGAAGACGTCCGGCGGATTCTCCTCGGACAGGGCGGTGGTCAGCTTCTGCTGGATGCCGTCCCACTGCTGGATCTCGAACTTGACCTTCGCCTTGGTCCTGGCCTCGAAGGCCGCGGCGACGTCCTTCTGCCACTGGTCCGGGGAGGAGCCGTCCATCACCCACACGGTGAGCGTCTGGCCGGCGTAGCCGTCGTTGCCGCCCTTGGCCTCGCCGCCGCCGTCGCCCTTGTCGCCCCCACACGCCGCGATGGAGACCATCATGCCCGCGATACCGATCGCGGCTACCAGCTTGCGCTTCACGCCACCCTCCTCAGGGATGCCACAAACCCCCCTGCCTCCCCGCGGTTGAGCGACATCCGAGCGTCGGCGCGTAACCGCCCGTGGGGCCGGGACCTGGACCAATGGTGTAGACCAGCACGGGGAGCTTGGCCCAGACCAATAGGGCTGTCAAGACTGCGCCGACCCGCTCAGCCGGTCCGTTACGGGACCGCGATATGCAGGGACCTTTCATTGTTCGTCCGGCAAAATGGACGCTCGCGCTCCACTGGGCCAGCGGCGACCGTGCGCGACCCGCCGGCCACCCCGGCCAGGTGGACCACCGGCCCTGGCCGGGGTGGTGGACTAGACCAGCCGGAGTCACGACGGTATACAGAGGAGATCACGGAGCGTGCGGGTGACCACCCGGTACGCGAAGCCGTGCCACGATGTGAACCGGGGCCGATGCGACGTCGGCCGCTTCGGCACTGGAGCCGGGAAGGCAGAGCATGAGCACCGACGTCAGCAGTGCGGAGAACGAGGGTGGGGCGACCGTCCGTACCGCGCGCGTGCCCAAGTACTACCGCCTGAAGAAGCACCTGCTCGACATCACCCAGACGCTGCCGCCCGGCACTCCGGTCCCGCCGGAGCGGACCCTGGCGGCCGAGTTCGACACCTCGCGCACCACGGTGCGGCAGGCGCTTCAGGAGCTCGTCGTCGAGGGCCGGCTGGAGCGCATCCAGGGCAAGGGCACCTTCGTCGCCAAGCCGAAGGTCTCCCAGGCGCTGCAACTGACCTCCTACACCGAGGACATGCGCGCCCAGGGCCTGGAGCCGACCTCGCAGCTGCTGGACATCGGCTACGTCACCGCCGACGACCGCCTGGCCGAACTGCTCGACATCACCGCCGGGGGGCGGGTGCTGCGCATCGAGCGGCTGCGCATGGCCAACGGCGAGCCCATGGCCATCGAGACCACCCACCTGTCGGCCAAGCGCTTCCCGGCGCTGCGGCGCAGCCTGGTGAAGTACACCTCCCTCTACACCGCCCTCGCCGAGGTCTACGACGTCCATCTCGCCGAGGCCGAGGAGACCATCGAGACCTCGCTGGCCACTCCGCGCGAGGCGGGCCTGCTCGGCACCGACGTGGGCCTGCCGATGCTGCTGCTCTCCCGGCACTCCCTGGACCGCGAGGGCCGGCCGGTGGAGTGGGTGCGGTCGGTGTACCGCGGGGACCGCTACAAGTTCGTGGCACGTCTCAAGCGCCCGCAGGAGTAAGGGTCTTGTGATGGAGTAAGAATCTCGTGGCGTTCCGCGGTGTCATGCGCACGAGGGATTCCGCACGCGTGACACCGTGACCTAGATTGCCTGCGCACCGCAACGGACGCTCGCCGGTGATCAGCTAGGGGACGGAGTCGCCACATGTCGAATGCGCCGGAAGCCACCAGAGCGGTGGTGACACCCTTGCGGGTCGTCATCGCCCTCTGCCTCGTCGCCCCCTTCGTGGCGCTGCTGTGGGTGGGGTCGTACGCGAAGACGGACCCGGTGTTCATCGGGATCCCGTTCTTCTACTGGTACCAGATGCTGTGGGTGGTCCTCTCCGCGGCCATGACGATGACGGCGTACCGGCTGTGGCAGCGTGACCGGCGCGCCGCCCGGACCTGCCACGCCGCCGGGACCGCCCATACCGCCACGGCCGAGGACGGGGGTGCGGTCAAGTGAAGGACGGTGTCAACGGCGTCGCGCTCGGCGTCTGCGTCTTCTTCTTCCTGCTCGTCACCGTCATGGGCTTCCTGGCCGCGCGCTGGCGCCGCGCCGAGAACGAGCACAGCCTGGACGAATGGGGCCTGGGCGGCCGGTCGTTCGGCACCTGGGTGACCTGGTTCCTGCTCGGCGGCGACCTGTACACCGCCTACACCTTCGTGGCCGTGCCGGCCGCCGTCTACGCGACGGGCGCGGCCGGCTTCTTCGCGGTGCCGTACACGATCCTGGTCTACCCGCTGATCTTCACGTTCCTGCCGCGGCTGTGGTCGGTGTCCCACCGCCACGGATACGTGACCACCTCGGACTTCGTCCGCGGCCGGTTCGGCTCCAAGAGCCTGTCGCTGGCGGTGGCGCTCACCGGCATCCTCGCGACCATGCCGTACATCGCGCTCCAACTGGTCGGCATCCAGGCCGTGCTGGACGTGATGGGCGTCGGCGGCGGCGACAGCACCCACTGGTTCGTGAAGGACCTGCCACTGCTGATCGCCTTCGGTGTGCTGGCGGCGTACACCTACTCGTCGGGACTGCGCGCGCCCGCGCTGATCGCGTTCGTGAAGGACACCCTGATCTACATCGTGATCGCGGTGGCCATCATCTACATCCCGATCAAGCTGGGCGGCTTCGGCGACGTGTTCGCCAAGGCGGGCCAGAAGTTCACCGCGACGGGGACGGGTGGTCTGGTGCCGGCGGCGGCCGGCCAGTGGACCTACGCCACGCTGGCCCTGGGCTCCGCGCTCGCGCTGTTCATGTACCCGCACTCGATCACCGCGACGCTGTCCTCGCGCAGCCGGGAGGTGATCCGCCGCAACACCACGATCCTGCCGCTGTACTCGCTGATGCTGGGTCTGCTCGCCCTGCTGGGCTTCATGGCGATCGCGGCGGGCGTGCAGGTGAAGAACGGCCAGCTGGCCATTCCGCAGCTGTTCGAGAACATGTTCCCGGACTGGTTCGCGGGCGTGGCGTTCGCGGCGATCGCCATCGGCGCGCTGGTGCCGGCGGCCATCATGTCGATCGCCGCCGCGAACCTGTTCACCCGCAACATCTACAAGGACTTCCTCCGCCCGCACGCGACGGCGAGGGAGGAGACCCGGGTCTCCAAGATCGTGTCCCTGCTGGTGAAGGTGGGCGCCCTGGTCTTCGTCCTGACCATGGACAAGACGGTCGCCATCAACTTCCAGCTGCTCGGCGGCATCTGGATCCTGCAGACCTTCCCGGCCCTGGTCGGCGGCCTGTTCACCCGCTGGTTCCACCGCTGGGCGCTGCTGGCGGGCTGGGCGGTCGGCATGGTCTACGGCACGGTCGCCGCCTACGGGGTCGCCTCGCCGACGCAGAAGCACTTCGGCGGCTCGGCGAAGGAGATCCCGGGCATCGGCGAGATCGGCTACATCGGTCTGACGGCGTTCGTGCTCAACGCGGCCGTCGCGGTGGTCCTGACGCTCGTGCTGAGGGCGGTCAAGGCGCCCCAGGGCGTGGACGAGACCCGGCCGGAGGACTACACGGCGGACGCCGGTGACCCGGGCGTCGAGGTGGAGCTCCCGCCGGCCACGGCGGCGGCCCCGCACTGAGACACGGCAATCGGGCAGGGCCATACGGGCCGCCGGAGACGATCCGGCGGCCCGCTGCCGTGCCCGTACGGCACACTCTGGCCCATGGACATCGTGATCCGGCCGGTGGAACCCGGCGAGTACGGCACCCTCGGTGAGATCACCGCCCAGGCCTACCTCCGGGACGGGCTCCTCGACTTCGGTGAGAGCGACGAGTACCTGGGCGAGCTGCGGGACGTGGCCAAACGGGCGGCCGCGGCCGAGGTGCTGGTGGCCGTGGCGGACGGGAAGGTGCTCGGCGGCGTGACCTTCGTCCCCGGCGCGGGCCCCATGGCCGACCTCGCCGGTCCCGGGGAGACCGAGATACGGATGCTCGCGGTCGCGCACGCGGCGCGCGGCAGAGGCGTCGGCGAGGCCCTCGTACGGGCCTGTCTGGACCGGGCACGAGCCGTGGAGGGCTGTGTCCGCGTGGTGCTGTCCACCCAGAGCGCCATGCACACCGCCCACCGCATCTACGAGCGCCTGGGCTTCGTCCGCACGCCGGTGCGGGACTGGAACCCCCTCCCGTACCTGGACGACATCAGGCTGCTCACCTACGAGTTGACATTCTGACACGCTCCGGAGTCGGCGCGGCACAACATATGGGGGTGCCCGACTCACTCAGCACAAGATGTATGCTCGTGCTCACTGTCGCCGCAGGGGAATCCGGTGCGAATCCGGAACTGTCCCGCAACGGTGTACTCGTGCGCGTATGCCCCCATGGGCCGCCACGAGCGTCAGTCCGAGGACCTGCCGACAGTGCGCCCGGCCGTCCGGTCCGGGTGCCCTGACGTCCGGGCCTCGTGGAATGGGCCGGTGGACGCGGCGCCGCGTGCGCTCGTGTGCTGCCCCCTGCCCTCGGCGAGGCCCCGTGCCCAGCGAGGGAGAGCTCCACGTGACCATCGCGCCAGCCGACCCGGTTTCAGCCACAGCTCCGGAAACCGACGGTCCCGGTGCCGCACTGCTGCGGATCCTGACCGAGCTGACCGCCGACCTCCCCGACGCCGACCCCGGCCGGGTCGCCGCCGCCGCGCTGCGCGGCCGGTCGGCGCGGGCCGACGAGGCCGAGTTGCGCGAGCTGGCCACGGAGGCGGCCGCCGGGCTCATCTCCGAGGACCCCGCCTACTCCCGGCTGGCGGCCAGGCTGCTGACCCTCGCCATCCGCGCCGAGGCCGCCTCCCAGGGCGTCGTGTCCTTCACCGACTCCGTCGCCGTCGGCCACCGCGAGGGCCTTCTCGCCGACCGGACAGCCGAGTTCGCGCGCCGGTACGCCGACCGCCTGGACGCGCTGATCGACCCGGTCGCCGACGACCGCTTCGGCTACTTCGGCCTGCGCACCCTGCACAGCCGGTACCTGCTGCGGCACCCGATCACCCGCAAGGTGATCGAGACGCCCCAGCACTTCATGCTGCGGGTCGCGGCCGGTCTCGCGCAGGACGACACCGCGCGGTCCGTCGACGAGGTCGAGGCGCTCTACGGGCTGATGAGCCGCCTCGACTACCTGCCCTCCTCCCCCACGCTCTTCAACTCCGGTACGCGCCACCCCCAGATGTCGTCCTGCTACCTGCTCGACTCCCCCAGGGACGAGCTGGACTCCATCTACGAGCGCTACCTCCAGGTCGCCCGGCTGTCCAAGCACGCCGGCGGCATCGGCATCGCCTACTCCCGCATCCGCTCGCGTGGTTCGCTGATCCGCGGCACCAACGGGCACTCCAACGGCATCGTGCCGTTCCTGAAGACCCTGGACGCCTCGGTGGCCGCCGTGAACCAGGGCGGCCGGCGCAAGGGCGCCGCCGCGGTCTACCTGGAGACCTGGCACTCGGACATCGAGGAGTTCCTGGAGCTACGCGACAACACCGGCGAGGACGCCCGCCGGACGCACAACCTCAACCTCGCGCACTGGGTGCCGGACGAGTTCATGCGCCGGGTGAACTCCGACGGGCAGTGGTCGCTGTTCTCCCCCTCGGACGTGCCCGAGCTGACCGATCTGTGGGGCGAGGATTTCGACGCCGCGTACCGCGCCGCGGAGGCGCGGGGCCTGGCGAGGAAGACCATGCCGGCCCGCGATCTGTACGGCCGCATGATGCGCACCCTCGCGCAGACCGGCAACGGCTGGATGACCTTCAAGGACGCCGCCAACCGCACCGCCAACCAGACGGCGCAGCCCGGTCACGTCGTCCACTCCTCCAACCTCTGCACGGAGATCCTGGAGGTCACCGACGACGGCGAGACGGCGGTGTGCAACCTGGGTTCGGTCAACCTCGGCGCGTTCGTGGCCGGCGGGGACATCGACTGGGAGCGGCTGGACGAGACCGTCCGCACCGCCGTCACCTTCCTCGACCGGGTGGTCGACATCAACTTCTACCCGACCGAGCAGGCGGGCCGCTCCAACGCCCGCTGGCGGCCGGTGGGCCTGGGCGCCATGGGCCTACAGGACGTCTTCTTCAGGCTGCGGCTGCCCTTCGACTCCCCGGAGGCGAAGGCCCTGTCCACCCGTATCGCCGAACGGATCATGCTCGCCGCGTACGAGGCGTCCGCCGACCTCGCCGAGCGCAGCGGCCCGCTGCCCGCATGGGAGAAGACCCGTACGGCCCGGGGCGTGCTGCACCCCGACCACTACGACGTCGAGCTGACCTGGCCGGAGCGCTGGGCGGCCCTGCGTGAGCGGATCGCCGCCGTCGGCATGCGCAACTCGCTGCTGCTCGCCATCGCCCCGACCGCCACCATCGCCTCGATCGCGGGCGTGTACGAGTGCATCGAGCCGCAGGTCTCCAACCTCTTCAAGCGTGAGACGCTCTCCGGGGAGTTCCTGCAGGTCAACTCGTATCTGGTGGACGACCTGAAGAAGCTCGGCGTCTGGGACGCCCGCACCCGCGAGGCGTTGCGCGAGGCGAACGGCTCGGTGCAGGACTTCGCGTGGATCCCCGAGGACGTGCGGACGCTGTACCGCACGGCGTGGGAGATCCCGCAGCGCGGTCTGATCGACATGGCCGCGGCCCGCACCGCGTTCCTGGACCAGTCCCAGTCCCTGAACCTGTTCATGGAGACGCCGACCATCGGCAAGCTCTCCTCGATGTACGCCTACGCCTGGAAGCAGGGCCTGAAGACGACGTACTACCTGCGTTCCCGCCCGGCGACCCGCATCGCCCGCGCCGCCCGGGCCCAGACTCCCGCCACCGTCCCCGCCCAGCAGGCAACGCCGGACGCCGACGCGATCGCCTGCTCCCTTGAGAACCCCGAGTCCTGCGAGGCCTGCCAGTGACGACCAGCACCAACCGACCCCAGAACCTGCTCGACCCGGGCTTCGAGCTGACCCTGCGCCCGATGCGCTACCCCGACTTCTACGAGCGCTACCGGGACGCCATCAAGAACACCTGGACCGTGGAGGAGGTCGACCTCCACTCGGACGTCGCCGACCTCGCCAAGCTGAGCCCCGCCGAGCAGCACCTCATCGGCCGACTCGTCGCGTTCTTCGCGACGGGCGACTCGATCGTCGCCAACAACCTGGTGCTCACGCTCTACAAGCACATCAACTCCCCCGAGGCGCGCCTGTATCTGAGCAGGCAGCTGTTCGAGGAGGCCGTGCACGTCCAGTTCTATCTGACGCTGCTGGACACCTACCTGCCCGACCCGGAGGACCGCGCCGCCGCCTTCGCCGCGGTGGAGAGCATCCCCTCCATCCGGGAGAAGGCCGAGTTCTGCTTCAAGTGGATGGACTCGGTGGAGAAGCTGGACCGGCTGGAGACGAAGGCGGACCGCCGGCGCTTCCTGCTCAACCTCATCTGCTTCGCCGCGTGCATCGAGGGCCTGTTCTTCTACGGCGCCTTCGCCTACGTCTACTGGTTCCGCAGCCGTGGCCTGCTGCACGGTCTGGCCACCGGCACCAACTGGGTGTTCCGCGACGAGACGATGCACATGTCCTTCGCCTTCGACGTGGTGGACACCGTGCGCAAGGAGGAGCCGGACCTCTTCGGCGACGACCTCCAGCGGCAGGTCACCGACATGCTGCGGGAGGCCGTCGAGGCCGAGCTCCAGTTCGCGCGCGACCTGTGCGGTGACGGCCTCCCGGGGATGAACACCGACTCGATGCGGCAGTACCTGGAGTGCGTCGCCGATCAGCGCCTGATGCGCCTCGGCTTCGCTCCGGTGTACGGCTCCGAGAACCCCTTCTCCTTCATGGAGCTCCAGGGCGTTCAGGAGCTGACCAACTTCTTCGAGCGGCGCCCGTCGGCGTACCAGGTGGCGGTGGAGGGCACCGTCGACCTGGACGAGGACTTCTGAGCCTCGTCGCGGCTTTCGCGGGCCTCCCTGGCCTCCCGGTCCTCCTGTGCCTGACGGATCCGGCGGTCGGCACGTCGGTCGTGGACGATGCCGACCACCGACGGCAGGACCATGAGGACCAGGAGCCCCAGGACGGCGACCATCGAGATCAGGCCTTGCAGCTGTGTCGTAGTCATGGACACCACTGTGACGCCGAATGCTCCTTACCGTGAGTGGCAGGACTGCCATACACCTTCAAAATCCTGCCACCACGGGGGCACACTGGATCCATGCTGAGGAACGTGGCCACCGTGCTGCTGGACGGAGTGCACCCCTTCGAACTCGGCGTGGTCTGCGAGGTGTTCGGACTCGACCGCAGTGACGAGGGGCTGCCGGTGTACGACTTCGCGGTCGTCTCCGCGGAGGGCCCGGCGCTGCGCACCCATGTCCCCGGCCTCACGGTCTCGACGCCGCACGGCCTGGACCGGCTGGAGGAGGCCGACCTGATCACGGTGCCGGCCGCCGACGCCATCACCTCGCGCGGCTACCCGCCGGAGCTGCTGGCCGCGCTGCGCCGGGCGGTGGACCGGGGCGCGCGGGTGCTCAGCGTCTGCTCGGGCGTGTTCGTGCTGGGCGCCGCCGGTCTGCTGGACGGGCGGCGCTGCGCGGCGCACTGGAGGCACGCGGACGCACTGGCCCGGCGGTTCCCGCGGGCGATGGTCGAGCCGGACGTGCTGTACGTGGACGCGGACCCGGTGATCACCTCGGCCGGCACCGCCTCCGGCATCGACGCCTGTCTGCACATCGTGCGCAAGGAGCAGGGCCCGGAGGTCGCCAACAAGATCGCCCGCCGGATGGTGGTGCCCCCGCACCGCGACGGCGGGCAGGCCCAGTACATCGAGCGGCCGCTGCCGAAGTCCTCCTGCGACACGGTCGGCGAAGTGCTGGTCTGGATGGAGGAGCACCTGCACCAGGAGGTCACCGTCGAGCAGCTCGCCGCCCGCGCCCATATGTCGCCGCGGACCTTCGCCCGCCGCTTCCAGCAGGAGACGGGCACCACTCCGTACCGCTGGCTCCTGCGCCAACGCGTGCTGCTGGCACAGCGGTTGCTGGAGGCGACGGACGAGACCATGGACACGATCGCGGACCGTACGGGGTTCGGTACCGCGGCGGCGCTGCGGCACCAGTTCGTCCGCGCGCTGGGCACCACCCCCAACTCCTACCGGCGCGCGTTCCGGGGCCCGCAGGCCGCCTGAACGCGCGCCGCGCCGGTCACGTTCACCTGGACACCGGCCGCACCAGCATCCTCTGTGGGCGCAGGGTGATACCGACCCGGGGCGTGCCGTCCGACCCGGGAACCTCCTCGAAGCGGAACTTCGTCGCCACCGCTGCCGTGAACAGACTCAGAAGCGCCATCGAGAAGTGGTCGCTGGGGCACTTGCGGTTGCCCACGCCGAACGGACTCATGGCGTACTTCGGTACGTCCTTGGCGCGTTCCGGAAGCCAGCGGTCGGGGTCGAACTCCAGGTTGTCCGGATACGATCGCCGATCGCGCTGGACGGCGTACGGGCTGTAGATGATGTCCGCCCCGGCCGGAATGCGATAGCCACCGAGTTCGGTTTCGGTCACCGCCCGCCGCGTCAATACCCATACGGCGGGCCGCAAACGCATCGTCTCCACGATGACATTGTTGGTGTGCGTGAGCCCACGGACGTCGGCGAATCCGACGGGACGGCCGCCGGTCACGGATTCGACCTCCGCGCGGATCCGGTCTCCGTGTTCCGGGTGTATCGCGAGCACCCGGAGCAGCCACATGATCGTGGCGCCCACCGTTTCACTGCCCGGGGTGAGTATCGCGACCACCTGGTCGTGGATCTCCTGTTCCCCGATGGGCTCGCCATTGTCGTCCTTCGCCGTCAGCAATGCCGTCAGCAAATCGTCCGGATTCCGGCCGGATGCCCGGCGCTCGGCGATGATCTCGTCGACGAGGAGATGCAGATCGGCCAGCGCGCGGTTGAATTCGCGGTTGGCCGGCAGCGGCAGTCTGTACAGGGGCCCGAGGGGCACCACCATCCGCTGGTACATGCCGCGGAAGACGGTGGCCAGCGCGTCGCACAGCCGGTCGGCGCACTCGTCCATGTACTGGCCGCGCAGCAGGCAGCGGGCCGCGATCCGCACGGCGATCCGGAAGGCCTCCGAGGCGCAGTCGATCGTCTCCCCGGGCTGCCAGCGCTCGGTCAGCGCGTGCGCCTCCTCCTCCATGACCGGCCCGTAGGCGGGGATGGCGTCGAGCCGGAAGGCGGACTGGATGGTGCGGCGCTGGCGCCGGTGCAGCGCGCCGTTGGAGGTGGCCACCCCCTCCTTGCCGACCAGGCCCTCCAGGGACTCCCACAGCGGGCCGGAGATGATGTAGTCGGGGCTGAGCGCCACCGCGCCGGTGAGGGCGGGCGTGGTGACGGCGTACACCGTCTTCGGGCCGAGCCTGAGCCGGACGACGTCGCCGTGGTCGCGCAGCTGGGACATGAAGGCCAGCGGATCGCGGACCAGTTTCAGACCGTGGCCGAGAAGCGGCACCCCGCCCCCGGCCACCGGTGGCTCGTGCGGTCCCGGGACATTGTGCCGGGCTTCCGACTGCACTGATTCGGCGGTCATATGCCACCCGCCCCTTCGTTGTCGACGTACGGGGGTGTGGCCGGGTCCTCCCAGCTGTCGACCATGTACCGGCCGGACTCGTGGTGGAACCAGTAGACGGAACTGAACCAGTTCCGCATATTGCCGAGGCAGATCCTTACGGCGGAACTCAACTCCTTTCCCCGCACCGTGCCGTCCGCCAGACCGTCGGCGAAACTTAATGCCTCCTGTTCCGCGATCAGGAATCCGGATACGCATTCCTCGATGCGCCCGCGCATTTCCGCCACCGCCTCCTCCAGGCTCAGTCCGTCGTGTTTGACGAGACTGATCCCGAGATTGTGAACCTCGTCGCCCGCTATTTCCTTGGGCAGCGAGCACAGGTCGTTGTACCAGGCGGCGAATTCCTGGCTGAGCAGTGCCGGAGACCGGTACGCGGGATTATTCCGGACGGCGTCCGGGAGTTCACAGCCGGCGCTCGCCTCCAGCAGATCGGTCCAGATCCAGTGGGCGAAGGTGAACCGGCGCAGCACGAGGTATTCCTCGACCGTGGGCACGACGTCCCCGGTGCGGTTGCGGAACTCCCGGTCGTACGCGTCGATCACCGCGTGGAAGTGCCGGGCGAAGCGGGCGTTCCACTGCGCCGACAGGAACGAGTAGAACCGCAGCACACAGTCCGCGAACCCCGCGACCAGGGGCTCCTGGTGGTGCAGGTGGTCCTGCGGGGAGTCCAGGGCCGTGTGCAGCGCGCGGCACAGCCGCTCCCAGGCGGCGGGCCGGCCGTGGACGACGTCCCGGTCCTGGCGGTCGTCCCAGAGGAAGAACCACGCGCTGAAGTCCGCTATCGCCTGGATCACCTCGTCGGGGGCACCGATGAAGTACCCCGCCATGAGGTCGGTGTAGCACAGGCTGTCGACGTGTTCCTCCACCTTGTCCGCCGGCATGAGCCGCTGTTCCAGCAGCCAGCTGCGTGTCTTCTCCTGGAGTTGGGGCCAATACCCGTGCAACTGCCTGGGAAACTCCGCCTCGATCACCGGAAGTGCGAGCGATGGTGGGACTGGGACCGCTGTCGTTGTCGGTGTGGTGCTGTATGGGAAAGCTGGCACGAACAAACCCCTCTCAGCCGCCGGTGGCGCACACCCCGTCCGTCGTGCCGGGCGCACGCCGTCGGTATCCCCGCACCCCCATTCAGCACCACAACTGACCGTTCTGGGAATGGATTTGCTCCCTTCACCACACCGGGATGCGGAGAATCTCCCCTTGTGTAACTGATTACGAATCGCCGGAAACGCACAAAGGATCGAATGCGTGATGGACACAAGTACGGCGCCCGACCGGACGTTCCGGTCGGGCGCCGTGCGCACGGGCCACTCGCCCCCAACGGGCTGCGGGGGCTCAGTCGTTGGCGACCACGGGGTAGCGCGGCTCGTTCTCGGCCATCTGCCGCAGCGCCTCCTTGCGCTCACGCTTGGAGAGCCGGTCGATGTAGAGGTAGCCGTAGAGGTGGTCCGTCTCGTGCTGGAGGCACCGCGCGAAGTAGCCGGTGCCCCGCACCTTGATCGGGTTGCCCTGCTCGTCCTGCCCGGTGACCTCGGCGTAGTCGGGGCGGGCGAGCGGCGCGTAGGCGGTGGGCACGGACAGGCAGCCCTCGTTGCTGTCGTCCAGACGGCGCCGCTCGGCGGGCAGCTCGACCAGCCGGGGGTTGCAGACGACCCCCACGTGCCGGACGCCCTCGTCGTCCGGGCAGTCGTAGACGAAGACCTTCAGGTCCACGCCGATCTGGTTGGCGGCCAGGCCCACGCCCTCGGCGGTGCGCTGGCTGGCGAACATGTCCGCGACCAGCTGTTGGAGCTCCTCGCCGAAGTCGGTGACGTCCTTGCACTCCTTGTGCAGCACGGGGTTCCCGACGACCGTGATGGGCCGGGACGTGCCGCGCTCGCGCCAGGCCGTCTCGCGCTCCTCGCAGTCCTCCGTGTCGACGACGTACCCCTCGTCGTCGACGGGGAGCACGCCCGCGTGCTGCTGATCGGTGTCCTGGTGCGCCATGACCGACGTACGCCTTCCTGACAAGAACGGGGAGTGAATTCTGATACAGGGTACGGGGCCCGCGCCCCCGACCGGGCCCGGGAGCGTCCGATATGCGACCGTGCCGGGAGGGCTCGGCCTGCCACGGCGGACCCGCCCGCGGACCCGTGGTGGACCGAGGGCCTCAACACACCTCTTCCAGATCCCGCCAGTCCCGCGAGTCCGGGCTGTCCGCCACCCACCCGTCCAGCAGCCCGCGGACCAGGGAGGCCGGAGCGGCCACTCCGCACTCCCGCTCCGGCACCCACAGCTGCCCGTCGGTGCGGTGCCCGAGCGGTCCGGGGTGCCCCGGCTCGCTGTGGTCGTGCGGGTCGAGGTGCACGCCGTCGCCCTCGTCGGACGGCATCCGCGACTCCGAGCACATCCGGCACAGCAGCCGCACGGACGACGACCAGTCCTCGGCGGCGAAGCCGGCGTCGGCGGCGAGCTGCTCCAGCGCGTCCCGGTCGGCCTCGGTGGCGGCCTCGAGCAGGACCACCCAGGTGGGCACCGGAGAGGGCGCCCACAGCTCGATCTCGTCGAACACGGGGTAGGTGTGGCCGGCCGCGATGGTCCGCTCCCCGTGGGGCACGCCGTCGTGCAGCACGACCTCGCCCCAGCGCCGCCCCGAGGAGGGCAGCGGGATGGACAGCACCTCTATACGGGCCGGATCCAGGCGCCGGCCCCAGACCACCTCGGCCTCGCCCTCCGGCGACAGCCGCACGGCCGCGCTGCCCAGTTCCATGCCCACCGGCTCCGCGGCGGCGGCCGCGCCTCCGGGCACCCTCAGGCCGTACGCCTGCCACGCCCGCCGGGCCAGCGGCCAGTCCTGGAGGGCGGTGGCGGCGATGCCGACGTTCCACCAGTCGGGAGCCCCGGTCTCCTTCTCCAGCAGGGCCACGGCCCGCAGGCCCGCCGCCCTCGCCTGCTCCCAGTCGTGCCGGAACTTGTGCAGCAGGGCGAGGTTGAACCAGGACTCGGCCAGCCAGGGCTCCAGATCGGCGGCGCGTGTCAGCAGCGCACCCGCGTCCTCGTACCGGCCGTCGCCGATCAGCGTGAACGCCCGGTCGGTGGCCTGCCGCCAGGAGGCGGAGGGCCGGTGCCGTCCCTTGCCGAAGATCCTCACGATTCCCGCCTGCCAGTTCCGTCGAGTGAGCCGGCTTCTGCCCCCGGACACCCTCTCATTCGCATCCAACCACGTACGACTGGAGGGAGGCTCATTACCCATGGGTTACCCCTCGGCGGGAAGGGTCAGGCAGTCCCGCGACAGCACCCGGCCCAGTGACTCCACCACCTCGGGGGCGTACGCGTCGGCCCCTGCCAGCCGCAGTTCCTCCAGGGCCTTGAGCGGGCCGCCGGGCCCGGCGTCGCGCGCCTTCTCCTCGTAGGCGTTGACGGCCCGGACGATCCGCGCGGGCAACGGCTGCTCCCGGCAGGGGTCGGCCTGCCGCTCCACCACCACCGCGACCCGGGCGTCGACCCCGGTCTGCCGCACCACGGCCCCGCCGAGCAGCGCGATCCGCCGCTGCTCCTCGGCGGGCAGCCCGGCGGTGGCCCCGGCGGCCACCGGGTCGACCAGGCTGAGCTGCCCGATGTCGTGCATCAGGGCCGCGTGCTCCAGGACGGTCAGCTCCGGTTCCGTCAGGCCCAGGTCCCGGCCCACGGCCCGGCTCAGCGCGGCCACCCGCCGGGCGTGCCCGGCCGGGGTGTACCCGGCGACCTCGGTGGCCCGGGCCAGGGAGGCGATGGTCTGCCGGTAGGTCCTCCGCACGGCCGCGTAGCGTCTGAGGGACAGCTGGGTGAGCAGCAGCGGCAGCGAGAACACGGGCAGTGCCCACAGTCCGGCCACGGCGACGGCGAGGGCCATGACGGCGCCGGTCGCGCACACCGCCGAGCCGATCCCGAGCAGGCCCCGCAGCTCCTCCCGCAGCAGCGGGCCGAACGGCCACCGGGTGCGGCAGTGAGCCTGCGCGGCGGCGAGCACGGCGCCGCACAGCGCGGTGAGCACCAGGAGCGCGAGCAGCAGCAGGGCGTACGCCGGACCGACCCAGCCCCGGTACGCCCCTACGCCGT
The DNA here is from genome assembly GCF_042896465.1 of Streptomyces sp. NPDC001292. NCBI lineage: Bacteria > Bacillati > Actinomycetota > Actinomycetes > Kitasatosporales > Streptomycetaceae > Streptomyces > Streptomyces sp. NPDC001292. The sequence goes on along the minus strand of NZ_JBIAXG010000005.1, from coordinate 188,744 downwards.
AGAGGGGTTGGAAGCAGACGGCGGCGAAGGCGACGGTGAGGATCCGCCGCACCAGGTGGTCGAGCGACCGCCCGCGCCCGCGCGCGATGTGCGGCACGCCGCCCAGGAGGCAGGCGGCGAGCACCACGGCGACGACCTGGCAGGCGCCGTGGTGGCTGGGCCGGCCGGCGGCCTCGCCCAGCAGCGCGTACGACAGCGCCCCCGCGGCGCCGAGCGGCGCGGCCTCCCGGGACTCGTCCCCGGTCCACCGGGTGAGCTCGCCGACGAGGACCAGCACCCCGAAGGCGAGGGCGGCTCCGCGCTCCTCGAGGCCGGTCCACAGGGTGACGACGAGGGACAGCAGGGCGACCAGGACCGCCGAGCCGCGGATGAGGAGAAGCAGAAGGGGCCGGCTCATCGACGGGCTTCCGGCCGACCGCCGGCGGACCGCCCCGGCGCGGCGCCGGGGCCACCGTCCTCGGCGGCGTACGACGCCGGGAGGACGGGCTCGCCTCCCCCGCCGGATGCCGCAGCCGAAGGGACGACGGGCGTGTCCTCCGCGCCGCCGAGAGCCGCCGGCGTCGCGCCCGTGGTACCGGGGACGGCACGGAACGGTGCCGGCGGGGCGACGGGCGTACCGTCCTGCGCGGTGACCGCCGGGTGCCAGCCGTACCGGCCCAGGGCCCGGACCAGCGCCGTGACCATCCGCGGGTCGAACTGCGTACCCGCGCAGCGCTCCAGCTCCGCCAGCGCGGCGGCCACCGGCCGGGCCCGCCGGTAGGACCGTGTGGACGTCATCGCGTCGAAGGCGTCCGCGACGGCCACCACCCGTGCGCTCTCCGGGATCTGACTGCCCATCAGCCCATACGGGTAGCCGCCTCCGTCGAGCCGCTCGTGGTGGTGCAGGATCGCCGCGCGGGCCTCGCCCAGGAAGGAGATCCCGCGCACCATCTCGTGCCCGTACTCGGGGTGCAGCTCGATCACGCGCCGCTCCTCGGGGGTCAGCGGCCCGTCCTTGCGCAGCAGCCGGGTGGGGACGCCCAGCTTGCCCACGTCGTGCAGGATGCCGGCGAACCGCAGCACCTCGACCCGCTCGTCGTCCATGCCGAGCTCGCGCGCGATCAGCATGGAGGCCTGCCCGACCCGCTCGCTGTGCCCGCGCGTGTAGCCGTCCTTGATGTCGACGGCCTGCACCAGCGCGCGGATGGTGGCCCGGTGCGCCGACTTCTCCCGGTGGTACTGGGCGTACACCCACCCGGACACGCACATCGGCAGCAGCACGAGCAGTGCGGCGACGGGCCCGTAGGGACTGCGCCACAGCACGGCCATCATCAGCCCCGCGAGCCCGTGCACCGCGATCGGCGCCAGCGACCGGGCGAACAGCCCCTGCCAGGCCCGCCGGGCCGGCACACGCTCGGCCAGCGCGAGGACCCCGCCGTCCAGCGCCGTGAGCATCAGGCAGAAGGCGAGCACGGCGGCGCCCGCGGGGACGAGGACGTGGGGGAAGTCGCATCCGACGACGGCGTCCCGGCCGCCCAGCGCCCAGTGCACCCGGGCGGCCGCCCACACCGCGAGGGCGAGCTGCGCGGCCCGCCAGATCCGGCGCAGCCCCTCGGGCCGCTGCCCGGCGCGGGCGAGCAGGACGCCCGGCAGCGGAACCAGCGCGGCGGCGGGCGGCGGCAGCAGGAAGGCCGCCGCGAGCAGTACGGGGTAGAAGGGCCCGGCGAAGCCGCGCCGGGCGAACTGCCTGCACCCGGCGTACACCGCGGTGAGCAGGGCGACCGCCCACCAGGGGGTGGGCGTCACCGGCAGCGGCAGCAGACAGGCCAGGGCGCCGAGGACGGCACAGGCGACGTACGCACGGGCCCGCGGTGGAACCGCCTCCATGCCGCCCCTCCCCGGTCATGCCTGTCCACGGTGGGAGCGTAGGGCGCACGACGGGGAGCCCACGGGCCGAAGACCCGGGGATTAGCACGTTCGGGTGAAGAGCGTCCGGGTCGGTGCCCGAAGCATGTCCGCAGCGCGTCCGACGTATGTGCGAGCGCCGGGTGCGAGCGGTAGGCGTGAAGGGGGAGGCGGGCGCCGGGCGGGCACCCGCGCGCGGTGGGTCAGGACTCCTGGGGAGTCACCGGTGCCGCGGTCACGTCGTGCTCGGGGACGGCCTGGCCGGAGCGGATGAGATCGATCCGCCCCATGACCTTGGCGCGCAGGTCGGCGGGGACGTCGTCATGCCCGCAGCACCGCTTGACCAGCTTTTTCACGGCCTGCTCCAGGCCGTACTTCTCGAGGCACGGCGAGCACTCCTCGAAGTGGTGCTCGAACTTGGTGCGATCGACGTCCGGCATCTCACTGTCGAGGAACTCGTAGAGGTGGTCGAGTACCTCACTGCAGTCCGTCTCGTGCGGGTCTCCGCAGCTCATGAGCCCGAGCCTTTCGCTTCGTTCGACTCTCCGGCGCCGGCCGGGACCAGTCCGCGCTCGCGGGCGTAGTCCTCGAGCATGCCGCGCAGTTGGCGGCGGCCCCGGTGCAGCCGGGACATCACCGTCCCGATGGGTGTCCCCATGATGTCCGCGATCTCCTTGTACGCAAAGCCTTCTACGTCCGCGAGGTAGACGGCGATGCGGAATTCCTCGGGGATCGCCTGGAGGGCTTCCTTCACGTCCGAGTCGGGCAGGTGGTCGAGCGCCTGCGACTCGGCGGAGCGCAGGCCGGTCGACATGTGCGACTCGGCACGGGCGAGCTGCCAGTCCTCGATCTCCTCGGCGGCACTGCGCTGCGGCTCGCGCTGCTTCTTGCGGTAGGAGTTGATGAAGGTGTTGGTGAGGATCCGGTACAGCCACGCCTTGAGGTTGGTGCCCTCACGGAACTGGTGGAAGGACGCGTACGCCTTGGCGTACGTCTCCTGCACCAGGTCCTCGGCGTCGGCCGGGTTGCGTGTCATGCGCAGCGCGGCCGAGTACATCTGGTCGAGGAATTCCAGCGCGTCCCGCTCGAAGCGCGCGCTGCGCTCGGCCATCGACTCCACGGATGCGCCCACGCCCGTGCCCCGGCCCTCGGGCTGCTCCGCCTGGCCGTTGTCGGTCCCTGCGTCGGTACCGGGAACCGGACCCACCTCCTCAAGCGACGTCGTGGCACCGAATGCGGTTCCACTCGAATCGGAGGATAGACGACGACCCGTGCCTGCCGCCGCTCGAACAGGAGCGCTCCTCGCCGTGTGCAGCACCGTCCAGTCCAGGTCAGTACGGCTGCTGCGGCTCGGGCAAACGGTCGAACCCATGCGGCGGACTTCCTCTCCTGTGACGTCGGCGCCGGTGAGCGGCACTACTGACCGGGTCAACAGCGGCGGTCCGCCAGGCATTCCCGGGGGTCACGGGAGTGACGTGGCCCACTGGGCGACGGCCTCGGTGATGATCTCCAGGGCCCGGTCCTGAGTGATCGCCGCCCGCTTCGGGACGGCGAAGCCGTGATCGCCGTGCGGCACCTCGACCAGCCGGAAGGAACCCTCCGGGAACTCCCCGGGCCTGCCGAACGGGTCGTTGCCGCCCTGGACGACGAGCGTGGGCACCCCGGCGCCGAGCAGTTCGTCGGCGCGGGACTTCTCGGGCCTGCCCGGCGGGTGCAGCGGGAAGCTGAGGGCGAGCACGGCGTGCGCGCCCAGCTCGGCCGCCGTACGGCAGGCGACGCGCGCCCCGGCGCTCCGGCCGCCCGCGACCACCGGCAGCCCCGGCCCGGCGAGGGCGGGCCAGAGTCCGCGCCAGCCGGCGTCCAGCGTCCTCGGCGCCGGCGCCACCTTCTTGCCGGCCACCCGCCAGGGCTGCTCGACCAGCGCGACGGTGACCCCGTGCCCGGGGAGTGCGCGCGCCAGGGCCTGGAGGTCGCGGGCCTCGATGCCACCGCCGGCTCCGTGGCTGACGGCGAGCACCAGGCGTGCGCCGTGGGCCCGGTGCCAGGTGATCCGGGCCGTGCCCGCCTCCGTCTCGACGGTCTCGCTCACCGGAGACCTCCGAGGCTGAGACTCCTGCGGAGCAGGGCAAGGAAGAGGATTTCATCCAAAAGGCGAAAGACCGCCCACGCGATTGAGCATGGTGACTGCCGTGCGTTGCGAGAGCCAAGCACGCGCGACTCCTTTGTCTCGACGGCGACCGGGCAGGTTCCGTCCCGGCTGGTGCTGAGAGCGTCAGACTCGTTCGCTTGCCGAGCGAAGGGGCTGCTTGAGCCCGGAATCCCCCTGCTTCAGCCGGGAAAGGGTTCAAGTCAGAAGAGTGTGCCCTCCTCCGGGGCGGGCAGCTCCTGCAACAGCTCCGGGCCGTTGTTGCGTACGTTGCTCACAGCCGTCGAAACGGGATAGGCGCGCATCAGGCCGGGAGGCGGCGGGGTGAGCAGCGCGCGCAGGTCGTCCGGGTCGGTGCGGGCCGGGTCCAGCCAGGCGTCCCAGCGGTCCGGGGTCAGCATCAGCGGCATCCGGGGGTGGATGTCGGCCAGCGAGCGGGGCCCCTCGGCCGGGGCCACCGCCAGCGGGGTCCGCTCCGCGTCCGTGGTGATCACCGAGCAGGTCACCCACCAGGCCCGGGGGTGGTCGTCGGGCAGTGTCCGGTCCCGCCAGAACTCGTAGAGCCCGGCCATCGCGAAGACCGATCCGTCGGCCGGGGTCACGAAGTAGGGCTGCTTGCGCGGCCGCTTGCGCCTGCCCTCGACCTCCAGCTCCCGCTCCTGGGTGCCGGTGACCCACTCGTAGTAGCCGTCGGCGGGCACGACACAGCGCCGGGCGGCGAAGGCGCGGCGGTACGACGGCTTCTCGTGCACGGTCTCCGCGCGCGCGTTGATCATCCGGGCGGCGCCCTCGGGGGACTTCGACCAGGACGGCACGAGTCCCCACCTCAGCTTCCGCAGCTGGCGAACCGGGCTGCGGTCGTCGGCGTCCTTCAAGGGACGGTCCAGGATCACGTGGACCTCCTTGGTCGGGGCCACGTTGTAGTCGGGCTCCAGGGTCTCCTCCGGGTCCCACTTCTGGATCTCGAAGACTCCTGCGAGATCCTCGGGGCCGCGACTGGCCGCATACCGTCCGCACATACGTGCAACACTGCCAGACCTCGCACACGGACAGGGAGCCACTCGGAAACATGGACGGCCTCGCCTCCCCCACCGCGCTGCCCGACCTCTGGGACCGGCTCGTCGGCACCCAGCCCGACCCCGACCTGTGGGTGGTGATCGCCACCGCGGCCGCCGCGCTCGCCGTGATCGTCCCGCACGGCCTGTGGCGCCTCTCGCGCAACGCGATCACCATCGCGCACGAGGGCGGGCACGGGCTGGTGGCGCTGCTCACCGGACGCACGCTGACCGGCATACGCCTGCACTCCGACACCAGCGGCCTGACCGTCAGCCGGGGCAAGCCGCACGGCATCGGCATGATCCTCACCGCGGCCGCCGGCTACACCGCTCCCCCGCTGCTGGGCCTGGGCGGCGCTGCCCTGCTCGCCACCGGTCGCATCACGCTGCTGCTGTGGGTGGCCACGGCGCTGCTGGTGGCGATGCTGGTGATGATCCGCAACGTCTACGGGGCGCTCACCGTGCTCCTCACCGGCGGCACGTTCCTGCTGGTGTCCTGGCTGACCGGGCCCCAGGTGCAGGCCGCGTTCGCGTACGCGGTGGTGTGGTTCCTGCTGCTCGGCGGCGTGCGCCCGGCCTTCGAGCTCCAGGCCAAGCGGGCGCGCGGGGGCGCCGGGGACTCGGACGCGGACCAGTTGTCGCGGCTGACGCACGTCCCGGCGGCGTTGTGGCTGTTCCTGTTCCACGCGGTGTCGCTGTGCTCGCTGATCGGCGGCGGGCGGTGGCTGCTGACGGGGTGAGGTGGTCCCTCCGGCTTCCGTCGCCCTTCCGTCGTCCTGACGTCGTCGCCGGGCGCGCGGGGGCGCCGGGGTCCGAGGGGGGCGACCGTGCTGGTGTGCGGCTCCGTCGCGGGGCGCGACCAGCGACTACGCGGCCGCACCCGAAGCACGGCCGACCATTAAGGTGGGGATTATGGCCCCGAACCCCGCGCACACCGCCCTCTGGCCCGCCCCGCACGCGAGCGGAGCCGTCGACGCGACGGTCCACGTGCCCGGGTCGAAGTCCGTCACCAACCGCGCCCTGGTGCTCGCCGCCCTCGCCTCCGAGCCGGGCTGGCTGCGCCGCCCGCTGCGCTCCCGCGACACGCTGCTGATGGCCGGCGCCCTGCGGACCATGGGCGTCGGCATCGAGGAGGGCGTCGGGCCGGACGGCACCGGAGAGGCCTGGCGCGTGATCCCCGCGGGCCTGCACGGCCCGGCCACGGTCGACGTCGGCAACGCCGGCACGGTGATGCGCTTCCTGCCGCCGGTCGCCGCGCTGGCCGACGGCCCCGTCCGCTTCGACGGCGACCCGCGGTCGTACGAGCGCCCGCTGGACGGCGTCATCGACGCGCTGCGCGTCCTCGGCGCCCGGATCGACGACGACGGCCGCGGCGCGCTGCCGATGACCGTGCACGGCAGCGGCGCGCTGGACGGCGGGCCGGTGGAGATCGACGCCTCCTCCTCGTCCCAGTTCGTCAGCGCCCTGCTGCTGTCCGGCCCGCGCTTCAACCAGGGCGTGGAGGTCCGGCACACCGGCTCGTCCCTGCCGTCGCTGCCGCACATCCGGATGACGGTCGACATGCTGCGGGCGGTCGGGGCCCAGGTGGACACCCCCGAGTCGGGCGGCGAGCCGAACGTCTGGCGGGTCACCCCGGGCGCCCTGCTCGGCCGGGACCTGACCGTGGAGCCCGACCTGTCCAACGCCCAGCCCTTCCTCGCGGCGGCGCTGGTGACCGGCGGCAAGATCGTCATCCCCGACTGGCCGGCCCGGACGACCCAGCCGGGTGACCGGCTGCGGCAGATCTTCACCGAGATGGGTGGTTCCTGCGAACTCACCGACTACGGCCTGGTGTTCACCGGCTCGGGTGCCGTGCACGGCATCGACGTCGACCTCGGCGAGGTCGGCGAGCTGACCCCGGGCATCGCGGCCGTCGCCGCGCTGGCGGACTCGCCCTCGACCCTGCGGGGCGTGGCCCATCTGCGGCTGCACGAGACCGACCGCCTGGCCGCGCTGACCAAGGAGATCAACGAACTCGGCGGTGACGTGACCGAGACGGCCGACGGCCTGCGCATCCGCCCGCGCCGCCTGCACGGCGGGGTCTTCCACACCTACGAGGACCACCGCATGGCGACGGCCGGCGCGATCATCGGCCTGGCGGTCGAGGGCGTGCAGATCGAGAACGTGGCGACGACGGCGAAGACACTGCCCGAATTCCCCGACCTGTGGACCGGGATGCTCGGGGCGTAGGGACGCGGGGAGCACGCCATGCGCCGCTACGGCAAGCACACCGACGAGGACGACATCCGCAGCCGCCCCAACCGCAGGGGCAACCGGCCGCGCACGAACATCCGCCCCAAGCACGAGGACGCCGCCGAGGGCATGGTCCTCACCGTCGACCGGGGACGGCTGACGTGCCTCGTGGACGGCCGCGCGGTCGTCGCGATGAAGGCCCGCGAACTGGGCCGCAAGGCCGCCGTCGTGGGCGACCGGGTGGCCCTGGTCGGTGACCTGTCCGGGACGAAGGACACCCTCGCGCGCATCGTCCGCATCGAGGGGCGCACCTCGGTCCTGCGCCGCACGGCGGACGACGACGACCCCTACGAGCGCGTGGTCGTCGCGAACGCCGACCAACTGGCCATCGTCACCGCGCTCGCCGACCCCGAGCCGCGCCCGCGGCTGATCGACCGCTGCCTGGTGGCGGCGTACGACGGCGGCCTCGACCCGCTGCTGGTCATGACGAAGTCGGACCTGGCCCCGCCGGACAAGCTCCTGGAGCTGTACGGGGATCTGGACATCCCCTACGTGGTCACCAGCCGCGCCGAGCTGGACGGCGGCGCCGCGGCGGACCGGGTGCGCGAGCATCTCGACGGGAAGGTCACGGCGTTCGTCGGCCACTCCGGCGTGGGCAAGACGACACTGGTCAACGCTCTGGTGCCGCCGGAGCGGCGGCGGGTGACGGGACATGTGAACGCGGTGACCGGCCGGGGCCGGCACACCACCACCTCCGCGCTCGCGCTGCCGCTGGCGGGCGCGGGCGGCTGGGTCGTGGACACCCCGGGCGTACGGTCGTTCGGGCTCGCGCACATCGATCCGTCCCGGGTCATCCACGCCTTCCCCGACCTCGAACCGGGCACCGAGGGCTGCCCGCGCGCGTGCAGCCACGACGAGCCGGACTGCGCGCTGGACACGTGGGTCGCCGAGGGGCACGCGGACCCGGCCCGGCTGTACTCGCTGCGCCGGCTTCTGGCCACGCGGGAGCGCAAGGAAGGCGACTGACCTCCGCGTTGTTTGGGTGCGGTGCGGTCCGGCAAGTGCATAATCGCACGGAGCCGGATCACGACCTGCCCCAAGCACGACCAAGCGGTCACGGCATGCGGACGCACGGGAGGACAGCACATGGCGTGGCTGCTGGTCATCGTTGCCGGGTTGCTCGAGACCGGCTTCGCCGTGTGCCTGAAGCTGTCGCACGGCTTCACCCGGCTCTGGCCGACCATCGCCTTCTGCTGCTTCGCCCTGGGCAGTTTCGGTCTGCTCACCCTGTCCCTGAAGAAGCTCGACGTGGGCCCCGCCTACGCGGTGTGGACCGGCATCGGCGCGGCGGGCACCGCGATCTACGGCATGGTCTTCCTCGGCGACCTGGTCTCCACGCTGAAGATCCTCTCGATCAGCCTGGTCATCATCGGGGTGATCGGGCTCCAGCTGTCCGGTTCCGCGCACTGACACGACGCGGAGGCGGGCGCGGAGGGCGGGTCAGCCCGGTTGGCGAGGGAGCGCGCCGCGTACCAGTTCGGCGACGCCCTCGCCCGGCGGCGCCGCCACGCACGACAGGGCCAGGCGGATCACCAGCTCGCAGGCGCGGGCCAGTTCGGCGCTGTCCGCCCTTGGCGTGCCGGGGGCGCAGAGCAGGGCCACGGCGCGGTCGCGGACGATCGCCACGAAGTCGCCGGGCGACGGCAGCGGGCCGTCGGCCTGGCGCTGGGCCGGAACCGCGCTGGAGGACGGCACCGCCGACAGCGTCGGCGAGGGCAGCCGTTCGCTCCAGCAGCCGGTGAGCATCGCCTTCACCAGCGCGTTGTCCCGGGCGGCGGACACGGTCCACTCGGCGGCGGCGGTGAGCCGTTCGCGCGGGTCGGTGGGGGTGGCGAGGGCCCTTTCGACCCCGGCGAGATAGCCGTCCGCCTCTCGCCTGACCAGGGCCCGCGCGAACCCCTCCTTGCTGCCGAACTCGTTGTACAGCGTCTGCCGGGAGACCCCCGCCGCCGCGGCCACGTCGACCATCCGTACCGCGGACCACGGCCGCCGCGTCAGCGCCGTGTAGGCGGCGTCCAGCAGGGATTCCCGCGCTGCAGGCATCATCGCCTCCCGGGGGCGAGCGGCTCTGCGCCCAGATTTGACGCCCCCGAACGCACTGTCAAGGGTCCGTGACGGTACGTGGGCACCACCGAGGGCGCCACACCCTCGCCACCGCGGGCCGGCCCCGGGGACCGCACCGCACAGCAGGCCACCCCGCCCCCGGTAGCCCCGTCTCACCCCCAGGCGGATACGGTTCTTGCATGCCGGACTATCTCGACGACCTGCGCCTGGCCCACGTCCTCGCGGACGCCGCCGACGCCGCGACCATGGACCGCTTCAAGGCCCTCGACCTCAAGGTCGAGACCAAGCCGGACATGACCCCGGTGAGCGAAGCGGACAAGGCGGCGGAAGAACTCATCCGCGGCCAGCTGCAACGCGCCCGGCCCCGCGATGCGGTCCTCGGCGAGGAGTACGGCGTCGAGGGCACCGGTCCACGCCGCTGGGTCGTCGACCCGATCGACGGCACCAAGAACTACGTGCGCGGCGTCCCCGTGTGGGCCACGCTCATCTCCCTGATGGAGGCGGGCGAGGGGGGCTACCAGCCGGTCGTGGGCGTCGTCTCCGCCCCCGCCCTGGGCCGCCGCTGGTGGGCCGCGAAGGGCCACGGCGCCTTCACGGGCCGCAGCCTTTCGCAGGCGAGCAGGCTCCAGGTGTCCCGCGTCGCGGAACTCTCGGACGCCTCCTTCGCGTACTCCTCGCTCGGCGGCTGGGAGGAGCAGGGCCGCCTGGACGGCTTCCTCGATCTGACCCGCGCGGTCTGGCGCACTCGCGCCTACGGCGACTTCTGGCCGTACATGATGGTCGCCGAGGGCTCGGTCGACTTCTGCGCCGAGCCGGCGCTGTCCCTGTGGGACATGGCAGCGAACGCGATCGTCGTGACCGAGGCCGGCGGCACCTTCACCGGCCTCGACGGCCGCCCCGGCCCGCACAGCGGCAACGCCGCCGCGTCCAACGGGCTGCTGCACGACGAGATGCTGGGGTATCTCAACCGGCGCTGACGATCGACGGGGAACGCGTGCGCACGCCCCCGACCGGCCGCGCACGCCCCCTTGTTGACCCCTGCTTCGCCTGCGACTCTGGAAGTTCCCTCGTTTGTGAACTTGTGCAGTGCTCGACAGGCGCCTTTCGCGCCGGGCACGCATCAGCCGGATTCCCCGAGGAGGTGGCTCCATCCCATGCTCGTCCGCGACGCCATGAGCACGGTGGTCCTCACCATCGGTCCCGCACACACCCTCCGACAGGCGGCGGCCCTGATGTCCGCGCGCCACGTCGGCGCCGCCGTCGTCCACGACCCAGACGCAGGCGGCATCGGCATCCTCACCGAACGCGACGTCCTCAACTCCGTGGGTCTGGGCCAGAACCCGGACACGGAGCGCGTGCACGCGCACACCACCACCGACGTCGTGTTCGCCGCGCCGTCCTGGACCCTGGAGGAGGCGGCCCGCGCCATGACCCACGGCGGCTTCCGGCACCTCATCGTCCTGGACCACGACGAGCCGGCGGGCATCGTCTCGGTCCGCGACATCATCCGCTGCTGGGCGCCGGTCCGGCAGCGCGCGGCCGCCGCCGGCGCGGGCACGGCCTGAACGCACGCCGGCGGGCCGGGCCCCCGAGGGGACCCGGCCCGCCGTCCACGACAAGCGGTCCAGTACTGGAGATCAGCCGCGCAGGGCCTGGACCGCGGCCTCCAGCCGCTTGCCGAAGCCGTCGTCCGCCTGACGGAAGTTGCTGATCGCGCGCTCGGCGATGTCCTCGCGCGAAACCTGCGAGATGGCGCCCGCCAGGTTGCCGATCAGGCGCTCCTTCTCCTCGTCCGACATCAGGCGGTAGAGGTTGCCGGCCTGGACGAAGTCGTTGTCCTCGGCGTGGACCGGTGCCTCGTGGTCACCGGTGACGCCGGTGACCGGGACGGGCTGCCACAGCGGCCGGTCCGTCTGGAACGGCCCGCCGAAGCTGTTCGGCTCGTAGTTCTTCGCACCCTTGTGGCGGCCGTCGTACAGGTAGCCGTCACGCGAGTTGGTGCGCGCCTCGGTGGCGTGCGGACGGTTCACCGGCAGGTGGTCGGCGTTGATGCCGACGCGGTAGCGGTGGGCGTCGCCGTACGCGAAGAGGCGGCCCTGGAGCATCTTGTCCGGGGAGGGACCGATGCCCGGCACGAAGTGGGCGGGGCTGAAGATCGACTGCTCGACCTCGGCGAAGATGTTCTCCGGGTTGCGGTTGAGCTCCAGCTTGCCGATCTCGATCGGCGGGTAGTCCTCGTGCGGCCACACCTTGGTGAGGTCGAACGGGTTGAAGCGATAGGTCGCCGCGTCGGCCGCCGGCATGATCTGCACCTGCACGGTCCAGCTGGGGTTCTCGCCGCGCTCGATGGCCTCACGCAGGTCGCGCTGGTGGGAGTCGGGGTCCTCACCGGCGAGCCTGGCGGCCTCCTCGGCGGTGAGGTTCTTGATCCCCTGGTCGGTCTTGAAGTGGTACTTGACCCAGAAGACCTCGCCGGCCTCGTTGTTCCACTGGTAGGTGTGGGAGCCGTAGCCGTTCATGTGGCGGTACGACGCCGGGATGCCGCGGTCGCCGAACAGCCAGGTCACCTGGTGCGTCGACTCCGGCGACAGGCCCCAGAAGTCCCAGACGTTGTCCGCCTCCTGGCTGCCCGTGTTGGGGTCGCGCTTCTGGGTGTGGATGAAGTCGGGGAACTTGATGGCGTCCTTGATGAAGAACACCGGGGTGTTGTTGCCGACGAGGTCGTAGTTGCCCTCTTCGGTGTAGAACTTCAGCGCGAAACCGCGCGGGTCGCGGACCGCGTCGGCGGCGCCGAGGTTGCCTGCCACGGTCGAGAAGCGCAGGAAGGTCTCCGTCTGCTTGCCGACCTCGGAGAGGAACTTGGCGCGCGTGTACTTCGTGACGTCGGCGGTGACGGTGAAGGTGCCGTATGCACCGGCGCCACGGGCGTGCACCACACGCTCCGGGATGCGCTCGCGGTTGAAGTGGGCGAGCTTCTCCAGCAGGAGCTGGTCCTGGACGAGCACCGGGCCGCCGACGCCCGCCGTCTCGCTGTTCTGGTTGTCGGCAACCGGAGCACCGGCCTCCGTCGTGAGGGGCCCCTGGGTCACGTCGCCTCCTGGGTCATTTCCGTCGTGCCTGTCACTTGGCCAAAGCCAGCCTCGATCCTACAATGGACTTAGTCCAAGTCAAGGAAGACTCCAAAATCACACTGGTTCGGAATCTATTTCCCCTTGCTGTTAGGCTGGTCGGTATGAGTGACCTTCTGGAACGGCTGCGCGGACGCGGATGGCGGATGACCGCGCAGCGGCGCGTGGTGGCCGAGGTCCTCGACGGCGAACACGTCCATCTGACGGCCGACGAGGTCCACGCCCGGGCTGTCGCCAAGCTGCCCGAGATCTCCCGGGCGACCGTGTACAACACGCTGGGCGAGCTGGTCTCCCTCGGCGAGGTCCTGGAAGTCGCCACGGACAGGCGCGCCAAGCGGTACGACCCCAACGCGCACCGGCCGCACCACCACCTGGTCTGCGCCGGCTGCGGCGCGATCCGGGACGTCCACCCGAGCGGCAACCCGCTGGCCGACCTGCCCGACTCGGAGCGCTTCGGCTTCACGGTCTCGGACGTGGAGGTCACCTACCGCGGCCTCTGTCCGAACTGCGCGGCGGCCTGACAGCCCCACTCGCACACCCGCGAAGGAAAGGCCCCCGGCACCTCGACGGTGCCGGGGGCCTTTCGCGATCCGCCGTTCGCGAGCCTTCGTGAGTGGGCCGTAAACACCGAGGGCCGGAATCCTGATCGGATTCCAGCCCTCGGCCTTCAGTAGCGGGGACAGGATTTGAACCTGCGACCTCTGGGTTATGAGCCCAGCGAGCTACCGAGCTGCTCCACCCCGCGTCGGTGAATGCAACATTACGTGAACGGCGGACCGAGAAGCAAATCGCTTACGGGGACGACGGCGGGACCCGCGTCACGCCGACAGCTCCTCGCGCAGCGCGTCCCGCAGTCGAGCGGCCCGCTGGGCGACCTCCGCCGGTCCCAGCGCCACGGCCCGGTCGGCCCACCCCTGCCCCTCGGCCAGCTCGCCGCGACGCGCGTGCACCAGGGCGAGCCGCAGCGCCGCCCGCCCGTGCCCGGCGTCGGCCGCCCGCGCCCACCACACGGCCGCCTCCGGCTCACTGCCCTCCCGGGCGAGGAGCAGACCCAGGTTGAACGCGCCGTTGCGGGACCCGGACTCCGCCGCCTTCCGGTACCACCGCGCCGCCTCGACCACGTCCCCGCGGGCCGCGGCCAGCATCCCGACCCGCACCTGCGCGCGCCGGTGCCCCTGGCCGGCCGCCCGCTCGTACCACTCCTCGCACTCGGTCTTCTCCTGGATCGCCGGCTCCCCGAGCCCGTGCGCGGGCGCCGGCGGCCGCCGGGCGTCGAGCACGGTGGCCAGCCGGTACGCGGCCTCCGCGCTCCCGCCGCCGGCCGCGCACCGCAGATGCCGCTCGGCCTCCCGCTCGTCGCCCGCGCGCAGCCGGGCGATCCCCACCTGCAACGCGGCCTCCGTGTGCCCGGCCGCCGCCGCCCGCTCGTACCACCGCAGGGCCTGGGCGTCCAGGTCCCGACCGGCGTACAGGATTCCCAGGTTGAACGCGGCGTCGACGCTCCCGGCCTCCGCCGCCTTGGAGAACCACGGCTCGGCCCCGCCGGTGTCGCCGCCCTGCAACAGCAGGACGGCCAGCGCGTTCGACGCCTCCCGGTGCCCGGCGTAGGCCGCGCGCCGGTACCACTGCTCGGCCTGCGCGGTGCGTCCCTGCTCGGCGCAGAGCAGCCCGAGGTTGTAGGCGCCGTTGATGTCGCCCGCGTCCATCGCCGCCCGGTACCACCGCTCGGCGGTCTGCGTCTCGCCCCGCTCGGCGTGCAGCGCGCCCAGCGCGTTCGCCGCGTTGCCGTCGCCGTCCTGCGCGGCTCTCAGCCACCACAGGGCGGCGCTCTCGGCGTCACCGGCGTCCCGCAGCAGGAAACCGAGCGCGCAGGCGGCCCTGGCCTCGCCGTCCTTGGCAGAGGTCAGGTACCAGCGGCCGGCCTCCTTGAGGTCGCCGCGCTTCTCCAGGATGGCGCCGAGGTGCAGGGCGGCCCGCCGGTGCCCGCGCGCGGCGGCCTGGCGGTACCACTGCTCGGCCTCCGCCATCAGCCCGCCACCGTCGGCCCGCCGGTCCAGTGCCCGCGCCAGCCGGTACTCCGCCTCCCGGTGGCCCCGCTCGGCGGCGACCCGCATCCAGCGCTCGGCCCCGGCGTCGCCGCGGTGCTCCAGCAGGTCGGCGAGGGCGTAGGCGCCGAGGACGTGCCCCTGCTCGGCCGACTGGCGCAGCCAGTACTCGGCGGCGGGCTCGTCGCCGCGCTCGCGGTGGTGCCGTCCGAGCGCGTGCGCGGCCGGCGCGGATCCGGCGACGGCGGCGATACGCCACCACCCGGCGGCCTCGTCGGCGTATCCGCGCTGGTGGAGCAGGACTCCCAGGTTGTTGGCCGCGGCACGGTCGCCGCCCGCGGTGGCGGAGCGCAGATGGGGTTCGGCTCGGTCGAGATCGCCGCGGCGCAGCAGCATGGCCCCGAGGACGCTCATGGCCTCGACGTCGCCCGCCTCGGCGGCGAGGCGGCGGCGCGCCAGCTCGGCGGTCTCGTCGGTGGCCGCCACGGACTCGTCCCGCGTCTCGCCTCCGGTCTCATCGGAGCCGGAAGTCTGCACAAATCGCCCCGTCTCGAACAGAGTTGCCTTGTCCCCCATAACGTCCATCGTCGCACCACCTGCAACCCGGGTACATCTGTAATACCCCAGCCAGTGAGGTCACTTCAGCGTTTTGTCGACATGCCCACAGAGAGACAAGTCAAACACAGATCGCCCAACTCCCCACGGCGGCACGGCCGCAGGGCGCATCGACACATGCGTTCGCACACGCCGAAGGGCCCGGATCCGCAGCTGCGGATCCGGGCCCTTCGGCTCGGCGGGAGCGATCAGCCCCCGCTCGGGCTACCGCTCGGACTGCTGTCCGGTGCCGGACTGGCGCTCGCGCTCGGGCTCGCGCCGCCCTTGCCGTCGCCGTTCTCGCCGCTGCCGCCGGCCTTCTCCGCCTGCGCGTCCTCGGCCTGCTTCAGCGCGTCCTGGAGGTCCTTCTGCGCCTGGCCGTACGCCTGCCAGTCGCCGTTCTTCAGGGCGGTCTGACCGTCGTCGAAGGCCTTCTGGGCGTCCTTCAACGCCTCCTGGACCGTCGGGTTGTTCGACGGCGGCGGGTTGGTCTCACCGCTGCCGGTGCCACCGCCGCCGGTGTCGGAGCCTGGTGGCGGAGTGGCCGAACCCTCCGCGCCGAAGACCTTGTCGAGTGCCTTGTCGAGCGTGTCCTCGAACGCGGTGTTGCCGCCGTACGTCACCAGGACCTTGCGCAGCAAGGGGTACTTGAGGCCGCCGCCGCGCAGGTAGACCGGCTCCACGTAGAGCAGCCCGCCGTCGAGCGGCACCGTCAGCAGGTTGCCGTACTCGACCTCCGAGTCGCCGCCCTTCAGCAGCCGGATGGACTCGGCGATGGAGGGTTCGGAGTTGAACTGGCTCTGCACCCGCTTCGGTCCGTCGATCGTCTTGCCCGTGGGCAGCTTCAGGATGCTGATCTTGCCGTAGTCGCTCGTGTTCGCGTCGGCGTTGACCGTCATGAACGCGCTCAGGTTGTCACGGCCGTTCGGCGTCATCGTCGTCGTCAGCGAGAACGTCTGGGACGACTCACCGGGCATCTTGAGGCTCAGGTAGTACGGCGGCACCGCGTCGCCCGACTTGTTGGTCGGGTCGTTGGGGATCTGCCACACCTCACTGCCGCTGAGGAAGGTCTGCGCGTCCGTGACGTGGTAGCGCGTGAGCAGCTCGCGCTGCACCTTGAACAGGTCCTGGGGATACCGGATGTGGGACATCAGCTCCGGGGAGATGTCCTTCTTCGGCTCGACCGTGCCCGGGAACGCCTTCATCCAGGTCTTCAGGACCGGGTCCTTGGTGTCCCACTGGTACAGCTTGACCTCGCCCGTGTAGGCGTCGACGGTCGCCTTGACCGAGTTGCGGATGTAGTTGACCTGGTTCTGCTGGGCCACCACCCGCTGGTTGTTGGCGGCGGTCAGCGAGTCCAGCGTCGTGTCACCGAGGGTGGTGCGCGAGGAGTACGGGTAGCCGTTGGTGGTCGTGTAGGCGTCGACGATCCACTGGACGCGCCCGTCGACCACCGCCGGATACGAGACCCCGTCGATCGTCAGCCACGGGGCGACCGCCTCGACGCGCTGCTTGGGCGTGCGGTTGTACAGGATGCGCGAGCCGTCGCCGATCGCGCCGGAGTACAGGATCTGCGGCTCGCTGAACGCCATCGCGTACGCGGCCCGGTTGAGGGGGTTGGAGAGGCTGACCCCGCTGCTCCCCTTGTAGCTCGTGGTCTTCTCACCGCTGTCGTCGGAGTAGTCGATCTCCTTCTGGGGACCGCCGACGATGGAGTAGGTGGTGGTCTTCTCGCCGTAGTAGATCCGCTGCTCGTACCTCGGGAGGTCGCCCGTGGACGGCAGGTTGTACTCGGTGAACACCGGGCGGCCCTCGGAGTCGGCCTCGGTGCCCTTGGCCGCGACCACGCCGTAGCCGTGGGTGTAGCGGAAGTGGTCGTTGATCCAGTTGTTCTTCGGGATTCCGGCGAGGTTCAGCTCGCGCAGACCGATGACCGTGTCCTGGACCTTGCCGTCCTCGGTCTTGTACCGGTCGACGGCCAGGTTCGACGGGAAGCCGTAGTAGTTGCGCACCTGCTGGAGCTGCTCGAACGTCGGCGAGACCATGTTGGGGTCCATCAGCCGGTAACTGGCCGCGTCGGCGGCGGCGTCCCGCAGCTTCGCCTTGTCCTGGGTGCTGCTCGTGCCCGCGTAGTCGGTGACCTTGGAGTCGTCGATCCCGTACGCCTCACGGGTCGCCTTGAGGTTCTTCTGGACGTACGGGGCTTCCTTGGCCTGCTCGTTGGGCTCGACCTGGAACTTCTGCACGATCGCCGGGTACAGGCCGCCGATGAGTACGGCCGAGAGCACCATCAGGCCGAACCCGATGACCGGCAGCTGCCAGGTGCGCCGCCACAGGGTGGCGAAGAACAGCAGCGCGCAGATGACGGCGATGCAGAACAGGATCGTCTTGGCCGGCAGATAGGCGTTGGCGTCGACGTACCTCAGGCCCGTCCAGTTGCCGGTCGCCTTGAAGTCGCTCGCCTTCACCGCCAGTCCGTACCGGTCGAGCCAGTAGGCCACCGCCTTCAGCGTCACGAAGACGCCGAGGAGCACCGACAGGTGCCCGGTCGCCGCGCCCGTGGCACGCGCGCCGGGGCTGGTGACACGCAGCCCGCCGTACAGGTAGTGGGTGAGCACCGCGGCGATCAGGGACAGGATCGTGGCGGCGAAGCCGAAGCCCAGCAGGAAGCGGTACCAGGGCAGGTCGAAGGCGTAGAAGGAGACGTCCAGGTGGAACTGCGGGTCCTGCTTGCCGAACGGCACGCCGTTGACCCACATCAGCCAGGTCCGCCACTCGCTCGCGGCGGAGGCACCGGCGATCAGCCCTACCAGCGCCGTGATGCCGCACAGCAGCCACTTCTTGTACGGCGCGATGCTCATCCGGTAGCGGTCCAGGCTCTGCTGCTCCATCGACATGGCGCTCAGCGGCGGCCGCAGCCGGTGCGCCAGCCAGATGTTCAGCCCGACCGCGGCCGCCATCAGCAGGCCGAAGACGAAGAACAGTCCGATCTTGGTCCACAGGGTGGTGGTGAACACGGACGAGTAGTGCACCGACCGGTACCACAGCCAGTCCGTCCAGAAGCCCGCGAACATGGCGAAGGCCATGCCGAGGACGGCGAGGACGCCCAGTGTCATGAGCAGGGTCCTGGCACGCCGGGACGGACGGCCCACTCTCATCCGCGGCCCTGTCGGGCCTCCGCCGCGGTCCGGCATCTGGAAAGCCAAGGTGTGCACCTCGAAAGTCGCTGTTGGTTCGGTTTCGTTGCGTCAGGCCCCCGAGTCCGTGGACCGTACGGTGGGCCCCCGGATTCGTGGGCCCACACCTATGCAACTTACTCACCGTTTACTCGGTTCCCGATTCCGCCCAGGAACGAGGCAGGATTGTGACCATGTCCAACACTCCCATGGCAGCGAACCCGCTCACCCGGGCGGTACTCGAGATCGACGAGTACGCCTCCGGCCTCGGCTGGGACCAGCCCGCTCGCCTCTTCGCCCTCGTAGACACCGCGCGGCTGCGGGCCGAGGAACCCGCTCTCGCGGCCCAGCTCGGCCTGGAGGACGAGCAGGAGACCTCCGGTCTCACCCCGGTCGAGCAGGACGAGGTCCCGGCCGACCGGCCTCTCGACGACTTCCTCGCCACCATCGCCTGGCCCGCGGCGGTGGCCGGCTGCGCGCTGACCGTGGAGCGCCTGATGCTGCCCCCGTCCGCCGAATCGCAGGTCCCGCAGGGACTGGACGGGGCGAAGCTGGCGAAGTGGGTGGCCGGCCACCCCGAGCGCCAGGAGGTCCGCATGACGGTCGCGGTCCTGCGCGACGGCGCCCGGGAGTCGGCCCTGCGCCTGCGCGAGAAGGATTCCGCCACGGAGGTCCTCACGGGCGCCGACCTGGTGCCGGGGCTGGCCGAGGCCCTGGCCGCGACCTTCGAGGACTGAGCTCCGCCCCCTTCGGTACCCGTCCGACACGGCCGGGGTGCTGCCCGTCAGCCCTTGGCCGTGCACTTCGGCAGATCGGCGGTCCTGCCGCCGCGGATGTCCTTCAGGGCGGTGAGCGCGTCGCCGATCGTGTGCACCTTGACGAGGGTGAGCCCCGAGGGGGTGTCCTTGGCGGCGGCGGCGCAGTTCTCGGCGGGGGTGAGGAAGAACTGGGCACCCCTGCTGCGCGCGCCGACGGTCTTCATCTCGATCCCGCCGATCGGGCCGACCTTGCCGTCGTCGTCTATCGTCCCGGTGCCGGCCACGAACTTCCCGCCGGTCAGGCTGCCCGGCGTGAGCTTGTCGTAGATGCCGAGCGCGAACATCAGCCCCGCGCTCGGGCCACCGACGTCGGCGAGCTTGATGTTGATCTCGAACGGGAACGTGTGATCGGTCCCGGCGGAGATCCCGACGATGGCCCGCTTGGCCCCGGTGTCGGCGGACTGCGTGGTGGTGATGGTGACGTCCTTGGTGACGGTCGCCGTCTTGTGCTGCTTCTCGGCGGCGGCCTGCTCCTTGGCCGGCACGATCGTGAAGACCACGTCCTGCCCGGGCTCGTGCCTGGTGACCAGCTTGGCGACGTCGGAGGGCTGCTTGACCGCCGTGCCGTCGACGGCCCTGATGACGTCGCCCGCGTGCAGCTTGCCCTGCGCCGGGGTGTCCTTGACGACCGTGGAGACGATCACCCAGGACCGCACCGGGATGCGAAGTGCCTTCAGGGCGGCGACCTTGGCGCTCTCCTGGGACAGGGTGAACTCCTCGGCGTTCTCCTGGGTCGACTGCTCCTCCGTCTTGCCGTCGGGATAGAGCGTGTCGTGCGGGACGATCTTGCTGTCGTGTGACAGCCAGCCGTAGACGGCCTCGACGAGGTTCATGTGGTAGTCGGCGCTGGTGACCCGGACGGTGGTCATGTTGAGGTGGCCGTCCGCCGGGTAGGTCTTGCGGCCGGAGATCTGCAGCACCGGCTCGCCGCCGTGGTCGCCCAGGGTGTTGACCGTCGGCCCCGGTGACATCTCCGAATAGGGCACGGGGAAGAGGACTCCCGCGCACAGGAGCGCGATCATCATCAGGGTGGAGGCGAGCATCGTCGCCGTGCGGCGTGGCATGACTCGACAGTACGGGACGGTTCTGTCAGCGCACCGTCAGGGCGGGACGCTCACGTACCGGAGTGGGACCTCTCCATGGCCTCACGGAAACGGGCGTAACCGTCCAGCTCGGGACCGTCGCCGCGCGTCCTGCGGGTCCGGTTCGCCCAGCTCCCCCACAGTCCGGCGCCTATCGCAGCCATAAACGGAATCAGCAACCAGGCGAGCGCCGCCATGCCGACCTCCCAACCCCAATTGAGCGACCGCAACTGACTGATCAGCAGATTAACCATCCGCACTGACAACGCTCACGCCAGGGGTTCGGTTACGCAACCGGAGCTGCGGCAATGGGGGCGAAGCGCTGTGCGCCGGGCCTCCCGCCCGTCGACGACGCTCCTGATCGATACAGCGCTCGTGATCGATACAGCGCTCCTGATCAATACGGCGCTCGTGATCAATACGTCTAGGCGCCGACCCATTCCTCGGTGCCGTCCGAGAACCTCTGGTGCTTCCAGATCGGCACCTCGTGCTTGAGGTCGTCGATCAGCTTCCGGCAGGCCTCGAAGGCCTCGCCCCGGTGCGGACACGACACCCCGACCACGACCGCGAGGTCCCCCACCTTCAGGTCGCCCACGCGGTGCACGGCCGCCAGCGCCCGGACCGGGTACCCGGCGGCGACCTTCTCGGCGACCCGGCGCATCTCCGCCTCCGCGCTGGGATGACAGGAGTACCCGAGCGCGTCGACACCGGCGCCCCCGTCATGGTTCCGCACGGTCCCGACGAACAGCGCGGTCCCGCCGGCGGCGTCGTCCCCGAGCGCCTCGAACACCTCGTCCAGGGAAAGGGGGGTCTGCCTGACGCCGATCAGCTTGATGGGGTCCTCGGCGGCGTACTCGCCCGGATGATCGTTGGTGGCTGCCATGCGTCCATCGTGCCGCACACGCGGAAGGACGGGGAATAGCACGATCACCCGGCACGCGCGCGTGCGCGTTCGGAGTCTCGTACAGGGACTGCCTCGTAGAGGGCCCACCTCGTACAGGAGACGGCCGCGCCCGAAGAGCCCCGTGGCCCGCCTCTCAGCGCCGGCGCGCCTTCCGGGCCCGCCGCACCACCGCCGCCGCGCCCAGCAGCGCCACCGTCGCCCCGGCCGCGCCCGCCGCCGTCGCGTCCTTGCGGCCCAGGCGCCGCCCGGCGACCGTGTGCCGCCCGGACACCTCCTCCAGCAGCGCCGCGAGGACCTCCTCGTTGGTCCACCGCGGCCGCCATCCGGCGTCGTGCAGCCGGCTGCCGCTCACCACCCACGGGTACATCGTGTACGCCAGGTCCCCCGCCGGAGACGGCGTGAGCCCGATCCGGTGCAGCCGGGCCGCCGCCCCCAGCGCGACCGCCGACGGCAGCTCCATCCGGCGGATCCCGCTGAGCTCCTCGACCTCCTCCTGCTCCAGCCACCCGTCGCACCCGACGGCCAGCTCCCCGTCGACCTTCTCCAGCACGGCGTACTCCAGGGCGCTGCAGAGGTCCTCCACGTGGCAGAACTGCCACGCGGGCCGCGACCCGGCCACGACCAGCAGTCGCGGCGATTCGAAGTACCTGGTCAGCGCGGTGTCCGTGCCGCCGACCAGCACCGCGGGCCGGACCACTGAGACGTTCAGCCCGGGGTGCGCCCGCGGAGCGCGCCGCGCCAGCCGCTCGATTTCCAGCAGGTCCCCGACCCCGGTCGCCTCGGCGGTCGCCCGCAGCTCCGCGTCCTCCGACAGCGGCAGCTCGTTGTCCGGCAGCGCCCCGTAGACCATCGCGGAGGTGCACAGCACCACGCGGTGCACCCCGGCCGCGGCCGCCGCGGTCAGCACGGTCTGCGTCCCCCGGACGTTGTACGCCGTCCGGGCGGCGGAATCGGTCTCCAGGTCGAGGTCGAGCGCCAGGTGCACCACGACGTCCGCGCCGCGCAGCTTCTCCGCGATCGCCGGATCCCGCACGTCGAGGATGTGCCACTGCGCCGCCGCGCACTCCCCGCGCCGCTCGTCGATGGCGACGACCTGCCCGACCTCGGCGGACTCGGCCAGCCGCTCGGTGAGCAGCGCGCCGACCCCGCGCGCGGCTCCGGTGACCGCGACGACGGGCCCGCGCACGGCGGGAGTGCTCTCGTGGTTTCGCGCTGCGCGAACCTGTGGATCTGGGGAACTCACCGGGCGTCTCCAGCGGTTGTCGTCACATACGGGCGCGAATGACGCGTACGTACCAGGTGGCATCCATCCTGCCGCAGGCGTTCTGTCGGCGAAGCACCGAGGCCCGAACCGCTCACGGTGTCTACGCTGGGTGGTGTTGTCGGGCAGCCGCGCCGCCGGAGAGAACCGGTGGCCTTACCAGCCGAGGAACCCCGTGAGTGACACCCCATTCGGATTCGGCCTTCCGCCGGAGGAGCCGGACGACGGCGACGAGGGCAAGAAGAAGGACCAGCAGAGCGGCGGTGAGCAGGGACCGGCCAACCCGTTCGGTTTCGGACTGCCCGGAGCCGGGGGCTTTGGCGGGCCCGGCGCCGACAATCCGCTCGCAGCCATGTTCGGTTCGCTGAACCCCACCGACCTGGGCGCGGCGTTCCAGCAGCTCGGCCAGATGCTCTCCTACGAGGGCGGCCCGGTGAACTGGGACATGGCCAAGCAGATCGCCCGCCAGACGGTCTCCCAGGGCACCTCGGACGGCACCAAGGACGCCAGCGTCGGCCCCGCCGAGCGCAACGCGGTCCAGGACGCCGTCCGGCTCGCCGACCTGTGGCTGGACGATGTGACGTCCCTGCCGTCCGGCGCCGGCTCCTCGGTGGCGTGGTCCCGCGCCGAGTGGGTCGAGGCCACCCTGCCGGCGTGGCAGGAGCTCGTCGACCCGGTCGCCGAGCGGGTCGGCACCGCCATGGGCGACGTGCTGCCGGAGGAGATGCAGGCCATGGCCGGCCCGCTCATCGGCATGATGCGCTCCATGGGCGGCGCCATGTTCGGCACGCAGATCGGCCAGGCCGTCGGCGTGCTGGCCGGCGAGGTCGTCGGCTCGACCGACATCGGTCTGCCGCTCGGCCCGGCCGGCAAGGCCGCGCTGCTGCCGGTGAACATCGAGGCGTTCGGCAAGGACCTGGGCGTGCCCAAGGAGGAGGTGCGGCTGTACCTCGCCCTGCGCGAGGCCGCCCACCAGCGCCTGTTCTCGCACGTGCCGTGGCTGCGCTCGCACCTGTTCGGCGCGGTCGACGGGTACGCGCGCGGCATCAAGGTCGACACCGCCAAGCTGGAGGACGTGGTCGGCCAGTTCGACCCGCAGAACCCCGAGCAGCTGCAGGACGCCCTCCAGCAGGGCATGTTCCAGCCGGAGGACACCCCGGAGCAGAAGGCCGCCCTGGCCCGCCTGGAGACCGCTCTGGCCCTCGTCGAGGGCTGGGTGGACGCCGTGGTGCACGCGGCGGCCAAGCCCCGTCTGTCGTCCGCCGACGCGCTGCGCGAGACGCTGCGCCGCCGCCGGGCCTCGGGCGGCCCGGCCGAGCAGACGTTCGCCACGCTGATCGGCCTGGAGCTGCGCCCGCGCCGGCTGCGGGACGCCTCCCGGCTGTGGGCCTCGCTCACCGACGCGCGCGGGGTGGAGGGCCGCGACGGCCTGTGGGCGCACCCGGACATGCTGCCCACCGCCGCCGACCTGGACGACCCGGACGGCTTCGTGCACCGCGAGCAGTTGGACTTCTCCGAGCTGGACAGGATGCTCGGCGAGGCGGCGGGCGGTTCCGCGCCGAAGCCGGACCTGCGCAAGAAGGACGAGGACGACAAGGGCGACGACGCCGAGTGAGCCTCCACGACGACGCGGTCCTCGTCCTGCGGGAGTACGGGGGCCAGGAGGAACTGCGCCCGCTCTACCTGGAGCACCTGCGGACGCATCCGGACGGCATGTGGAAGGCCTGCGCGGACGGGCACATCACAGCGAGCGCCCTGGTGATCGACGCGGAGCGCGGCCGGGTGCTGCTGACCCTCCACAGGAAGATGCGCATGTGGCTTCAGATGGGCGGCCACTGCGAGCCGGAGGACGCCACGCTGGCGGACGCCGCCCTGCGCGAGGCGACCGAGGAGTCGGGCATCGAGGGGCTGACCCTGCTGCCCGGCGGTCCCGTCCGCCTCGACCGCCACCACACGCCGTGCGCCTGGCACCTCGACGTCCAGTACGCCGCGCTCGCGCCGAGCGGGGCGGTGGCGGCCATCAGCGACGAGTCCCTGGACCTGCGCTGGTTCGCCTACGACGACGTGCCGGACGTGGCGGACAAGTCGGTCGTCCTCCTGCTGGAGGCGACGCGCGCCAGGCTCTGACCGTGCGAGGGGCGACCGCCGGTGGTGGCCGTCCCTCGCCGGCGGCCTCGGCTCAGCCCCAGACGTTCCCCTGGTTCTGCCCCCGCGCCCCCTGCTGTCCCATGCCGAACTGCGCGGCGAGACCCTGCCCGATCACCGCGTTCTGCGGCGGCAGCAGCTCGCTGGGCTGGACGAGCGCGTAGCCGCTGCCCATGAAGCTGAGCTCCCAGCCCTCGCCGGTGTTGCCGCGGCGCCGCCACACCCCGCTGGAGTGCGTCTGGGCCTGCATCTGCACGCGCAGTCCGGTGGACCAGGCGACGATCGCGTCGGCGTCGCAGTTGACGTACTTGTCCGGTGTGACCTGCATCGACAACGGCGCGCCCGAGGTCATCAGGGCGACCCTGCCGTGGCCGGTGATGTTCAGCTGGTACTTCCCCGAGCCGGAGATGCCGTACGTGCTGTCGACGGCGACGGCCTCGTGGTGCAGCGAGGAGTCCATCGCCAGCACATAGCTGCTGTCGACCGTCAGACCTTCCTGTTCGACGTCCACGATGTGCACGTACTGGGCGAGGTTGGCGAGGTAGACCGTGCCCTGTCCGTGGCAGCGCATCAGGTCCAGGCCCTCGCCGGTGTACGCGCGCGTACGTGCCTGGTTGCCGCTCTGGTACTCGGCGTCGAACTCGATCATGCCCTGGTAGGCGACCATCGTGCCCTTGCGGGCGAGGATGTCGTCGTGGCCCTCCAGGGTGACGCGCAGCATCTGCTCGTTCTGCAGGCTCCAGCGCTCCTGGGTCTGGGCTTCGTTGAAGGCGAAAAGCGGGCTCTGCATGGTCTCCTGACTCCCCTCAGCCGCGCATCCGCAGGCGGTCGGTGCTGTCCTCGCTGGGCTGTACGACGACGATGCCCTGACCGGAGAAGGCCATCTGGTAGGCCTCGCCGCTGCCCCGGCCGATCAGGGACTGCGCCCTGAAGCTGCGCTTGCCCTTCACCTTCAGGTTCGGCGACCAGGCGACGAGCGCGTCCGGGTCGACGTAGGTCTCGTTCTCGCCGTCGCCGCAGTCGACGACGATCGGCTCGCCCCGGGAGGTCAGCGCCACCCAGCCCTGTCCGGAGATCCTGGTGTTCCACAGGCCCTGCCCGGCGAACTTCGCCAGCCCCTTGACCCGCTCGACGCCCCAGCTCAGGCCGGCGTCGAAGGCCAGCAGGTTGGTGGCGTTGACGGAGATCGCGTCACCGCCCAGGTTGATGACGACGACGTTGGCTCCGTAGTCGGCGAGGTAGAGCAGTCCGTCGCCGGAGCACTTCATCAGCGGGGCGCCCTCGCCGGTGACCCAGTCGCGCGCGATCTGGCGCACGGCCGACGGGTTGGGCTCGTACTGGATGAAGCCTTCGTAGGCGACCATCGACCCCACGCGCGCGAAGAGGTCGTTCCCGGTCTGCATGGCGACCTTCAGCATGTGGCTGCCGTGGTTCTCCATGCGGGCGGTGACGGGTGCGGGGGCGTAGCCCGCGAGCGGCTGGTTCATGACGGGCTCCCTCAGACCTCGTAGGGCTGGACGACGACGAAATTGCCGGGGGCGGCGCGGAACTGGAGGTTGACGCCCTCTCCGGTGTCGCCCGGATAGGCGTTGCGGCGCATCCGCACCTGGCTGGAGACGATCACCTGGGCGGCGGCCGACCAGGCGACCACGGCGTTGGAGTCGACGAACGTCGTCGGCGTCACGGGCAGGACGACCGGTGTGCCGTGCGTCTTGACGACGATCGTGCCGGTGCCCTGGAACTGCATGGTGAACAGGGCACCGCCGGGGATGCCGTGTCCCTCGACGCGGCGGACCTCGTACTCCAGGCTCTCGTCGAAGGCGAGGACGCTCTCGGCGGAGACGCAGATCGCGTCGCCCTGGAGCTCGACCGGGTGCAGATGGTCGGAGTTCTCGGCGAAGAACGCCTGGCCCTGGCCGGTGCAGCGCATCAGCTGCATCTCCTGGCCCGTGGCGTTGCCCGTGATCCGGCCCGCGAAGCCGGCGCCCTTGTAGGTGAAGTCGACCTTGCCCTGGTAGAGCACCATGCTGCCCTGCCGGGCCAGCACGGGCCGGCCTCCTTCGGTGCCGAGGTCGGCGCGGATCAGCTTGCTGTTCTGCAAGGTCCAGCGCCGGCCGGTGGGCGCCTCCTTGTACAGGTTCAGCGCGGCGGACACCCCGGCGGCCCGGGGAGCGGCCTGCGGCGTTCCGTAGGGCGCGGGCTGACCGGGGACCTGGCCGAACGGCGGCTGGTGTCCGTAGCCGGGGGGCGGGGCCAGCGGTGCCTGGTACTGGGCGGGCGGCGGGGGCGGAGTCTGGCCGAGCGCCTGGCCGTACGGCGGCTGCCCGTGGGGCGCGGGCGCCGGGGCGGGCGGCGGGACCGGGCCGCCGGGCGGGGTCAGGGGGGCGATGATGGTCGGCGCCGCGTGCACCGAGGGCGCGGGCCCCGGCGCCGGGGGCGGCGAGGTGGCTCCCGGGGGCGGCGCGAAACCGTGCGCCGCGGGCGGCGACACGGGGGCGGCCGGGGCCGGAGCGGGTGCGGCCGGTGCGGCCGTCCCGGAGGGGACGGAGAACCCCGGGGGCGCGGTGGCCTGGGCGGGCGGGGCGAAGCCCGGAGCGGAACCGGGCTGTGGGTCCTGGCCCGCGGCGGGGTCTTCCTCCTCTTCCAGGACCTCGCCGCCGAAGTTCTTCAGCAGCGCCTCGAGGCCTCCGTCGAAGCCCTGGCCGACGGCCGCGAACCGCCACACGTCCTTGAGGTAGAAGTCGCCCAGCATCACGGCCCGTTCGGTGGAGAACTCCGAGCCGTCGAACGCGTACCGGGCCACTTCCTCGCCGCCCGCCACGATGCGCAGGTACCCGGAGTCGATCTGCGACATCTGCCCGGCGCCGTCGATGGCGGCCGTGAACGACAGCTTCCGGATGTGCGGCGGGATCTTCTCCAGGGTGACCCGGAAGGACTCCGTGTCGCCTGCCTGTGCGCCCAGCAGATGGATGGCCTCCTCGGGGGACTTCGGCTGGTTGAAGAAGACGAAGTACCGGTCGTCCGAGAGGCGTTCGTCGGCGTCCAGACCGAAACAGCTGATGTCGACGGTCAGTCCGGGGGCCGAGATCTGCACGCCTACGTACAGATCCGTACCCGCCGTCAGATCACTGATCCTGGCCTTGTGGCCGCGCTGGAATTCCCTGGGCATGCGCAACGACCGTCCCCCGTCCCGAGTGCGAGTGCGTCGCGCCAGGCTAACGGCAAACTCCGGCACCGGACGAAGTCGGTACAGACCCGGTACACAAACACAGTCCGGCGGTACCGGACGCCCCCGGCGGCTCCGTCACTCGCCGCGTGTTCCCGGCGGATGCGGCAGCCGCGCGGCCGCGGCCACCCCTTCCAGGTAGCCCCGGGCCCGCTCGGTGCGCGGGTACGCCTCCAGCAGCCGCCAGAAGTCGGGGCCGTGTCCCGGGACGAGCAGATGGGCCAGCTCGTGCAGCAGCACGTAGTCGACGACGTACTCCGGCATCCCCTGAAGACGGTGGGAGAGACGGATGCTGCCCTCCGCCGGAGTGCACGAGCCCCAGCGCGTGTTCTGGTTGGCGACCCAGCGGACAGAGGCGGGCCGGGCGCGGCCGTCGAAGAACTGGGCTGACAGCCGCTCGGCGCGTTCGGCCAGCTCCGTGTCGCCGGGCGCCCGCCGGGTCTCCTGGGCGGCCAGCTTGTCGAGCATGACGGTCACCCAGCGCCGCTCCTCCGCCTCGGACATCCGGGCGGGGATGAGCACGACGGTGCGACCGCCCTCGCGGTACGCAGAGACCGTCCGGCGGCGCCGGGCGCTCCTGCGGACCTCGATCTCGCTCGCCGCGGCGCCGTCCGGCGGCCGGCTCGTCTTGCCGCGCTGTGGCGTTCCGGCACGGTGCAGTGGGTCGGCGGACACGCCCCGACGTTACCGGGTGCGGGGACGAGAAGTCCCGGGCCCGGAACGGTTGCGCGCCGATCACCCCGCCGAGGATCCGATCCGGCCCAGGGGCCGATTCGTACGACGAGTGCCCACCGCCTGTGGACAACTTCCGGCACCCGCCGTCCGGGCTGGGCATCCTGGCACTCGTCGGCGGCGGCTCGGACCGGCTCCACCGGCAGACGAGGACGTTTCGGCACTTTCCTTCTCCGGTTCCTTCTCCGGGCTACGGGGGCTCGCATGCATCCGATGGTGAAACCCGCGCTCAGGCGCGGCTGGCGTGATCTCGGCACCGTGCAGTTCGGGATGACTCCCGCGCACGCGATGACCCTGGGTCCGCTGGACACCGCGACGGGCAGTTTCCTGGACCTGCTCAACGGCACGCGCGGGCTGCCGCTGTTGCGGGAGGAGGCGCGCCGCATGGATCTGCCCGACGGCCATGTCGACCGCCTGGTGGAGCGGCTGGCCCAGGCCGGGCTCCTGGAGGACGCCCGGGGCGGCGGCGCGGCGGCCGACGCGCTGCGGGAGCGGAAGGAGGCCATGGACCGGCTGGGGCCCGATCTCGCCTCCCTCTCCCTGACGACGCGCGAACCGGGCGAGGCGATGGGGCGCCTCGCCGCCCGACGAGAGGCGCGGGTGCAGGTCAAAGGCGCGGGCCGGGTGGGTGCCGTCCTGGCCGCGCTGCTGTCCGGGGCGGGGGTCGGCGAGGTCGACGTGGGCGACGGCGGCTGCGTGGAGCCGTGGGACGTCGCGCCGGGCGGGCTGTCCGCCGGGGCCGTCGGCGAGCGCCGGGACATCGCGGCGCGGCGGGCCGTGCGCGCGGCGGCCCCGGACCGTCCGGCCCGCCGCACCCCCCGGACGCCGTCCGAGCGGGAGGAGCGGGGATTCTCCCTGGTGGTCCTCGCCCCGAGGGACGACATCGCCGTGCACGCGCCCGACCCGTCCGCTGCCGCCGCCCTGATCGAGTCCGGCACCCCTCATCTGTACGCCGGGGTGGTGGAGGGCACGGGCGTCGTGGGTCCGCTCGTCCTGCCCGGCGAGACCGGCTGCGCCGGCTGTCTGCACCGGGGGCGCACGGACCGGGACGGGACCTGGCCGCGTCTGGTGGCGCAGTGGCGCTCGGGCAGACCCCGTCATGTACGTCCGTGTGATCTGGCTCTCGCCGCGACCGTGGCGGCCCTGTCGGCCGCGCACGCACTCGCCTTCCTGGACGGGGAGTCGCCCTCCAGTGCGGGCGCCCGCTGGGAGGTGTCCCTGCCCGGCCTGAACTGGCGCGCCCGACCGGTGTGGCCGCATCCGTCCTGTCCGTGCGGCGCGGCCGGGAAAGCCGAGGGGGAGCAGGCCTCAAAGAACGGGGAGGCACGCGCGACAATGGCTGGGCAACGGCCGTCATCGACGCCCTGCCGCCGGGCAGAGGCGGCGCGGCTTGCTGGGACTTGGAGGACGCATGTCTGATCTTCCCCGGAAGGCGGTCACCCGGACCGCCAAGCTCGCCGCGCTCCCGCTCGGTTTCGCCGGGAGAGCGACCTGGGGACTCGGCAAACGGATCGTCGGCGAGTCCGCCGATCTCGTCGGCCGTGAGCTGCAGCAACGCACAGCCGACCAGTTGTTCAAGGTGCTCGGCGAGCTCAAGGGTGGCGCGATGAAGTTCGGGCAGGCGCTGTCCGTCTTCGAGTCGGCGCTGCCCGAGGAGGTCGCCGGCCCCTACCGGGTCGCGCTGACCAAGCTCCAGGAGGCGGCGCCGCCGATGCCGACGCGCACGGTGCACTCCGTACTGGAGGAGCGGCTCGGCACGCACTGGCGCGAACTGTTCGAGGAGTTCGAGGACAAGCCGTCCGCGGCGGCCTCGATCGGGCAGGTGCACCGGGCGGTGTGGCACGACGGCCGCGAGGTCGCGGTCAAGGTGCAGTACCCCGGCGCCGGCGAGGCCCTCGTATCCGACCTGACCCAATTGAGCAGGTTCGCCCGTCTTCTGGGGCCGCTGGTTCCCGGCGTGGACATCAAGCCGCTGATCGCCGAGCTCAAGGACCGCGTCTCCGAGGAGCTGGACTACGGCCTGGAGGCGCAGGCCCAGCAGGCTCACGCCGAGGAGTTCGCCGACGACCCGGACGTCCTGGTCCCGGCGGTGGTCCACCAGCGCGACCAGGTCCTGGTCACCGAGTGGATCGACGGTGTTCCGCTGTCCGAGGTGATCGCGGACGGCACCCAGGCCCAGCGCGACCGCGCCGGCCAGCTGCTGGCCCGCTTCCTGTTCTCCGGCCCGGCCCGCACCGGCCTGCTGCACGCCGACCCGCACCCCGGCAACTTCCGTCTCCTGCCCGGCGGCCCGGACGGCGAGGACGACTGGCGCCTGGGCGTGCTGGACTTCGGCACCGTCGACCGCCTTCCCGGCGGCCTGCCGACGCCCATCGGCGCATCCCTGCGCATGGCGCTGGACGGGCAGGCGGAAGCGGTCTACGAGATGCTCTGCGCGGAGGGCTTCGTGAAGGAGTCCATCGAGCTGGACCCGGACGCCGTCTTCGACTACCTCGTGCCGATCATCGAACCGGCCCTGGTGGAGGAGTTCACCTTCACCCGCGGCTGGATGCGCAGTCAGGCGGCCCGGATCGCCGACCCCCGTTCCCCCGCCTACCAGCTGGGCAAGCAGCTGAATCTGCCCCCGTCGTACCTGCTCATCCACCGGGTCACGCTCAGCACGATCGGTGTGCTGTGCCAGCTGGGGTCCACGGTGCGGCTGCGGGAGGAGCTGGAGGAGTGGCTGCCGGGTTTCGCCGCCCGTCCGGAAGGCGAGGAGCCGGACGACGAGCAGTCGGCCGCCGAGGCGTGAGCACGGAGGGGGACTACCACCAGGCGGAGTCCAGGCGCCCCTCGATCGAGCGGAGGTTCTCGCGGGAGCAGGCGTCGCAGAAGTAGCGCCGGTCGCCGTTCTCCACGGAGCAGGTCCAGGTGGGCGGCAGGCCCTCGGCCGAGGTGCCGCAGCGCGCGCACACCAGGGCGGGACACTCCGCGCTCGCGCCGCCGCGGTCCGTACCGTCATGCGCCGTGCCTGCGCGGGCCGCGCTCGCGTGGTTCCTGCTCCCAGGAAGACTCGTCACCCCGCGACCATACCGCCGGGCCGCGGATCGGCGGGAACAACGCACCGCGGGGGCCGGTCCGTGCGGACGGACCGGCCCCCGCGGGGAGAGTTCCGGCCTCCCGGGCCGGGAGGCCACCGCCAGGCGGTGTGGAACGGCGTTGTCGGTCAGTGCATCACTGCCATGGCGAGCGCGCGGCGGGCGCGCAGCGAGGCACGCTCGGCGCGACGCTGCATCCGGCGGGCGGCCGCCAGGCGCACGGCCTGGCGTTCCCTCTCCGCCTCGTGCAGCCGCTCGTGCATATGCGCACGGGCCAGCGCTTCTGGGATGAGTTGCATCTCTCGGTTCCTGTTCTGACGCGAGTCGTTCGCGCCGGTGGTGGTGACGTCTTCGGTCGCGGAGCCTGCGGGCTCGCTGGCGGACGGCTTCATCGGGGCCTGCTTCTGGGGGTCGTGCGTGAGGGGGCGGTCGATCGTTCCTGCGGTGTTCATGCCGTGACCGGGTTCTTCCGCGGGCGGCCACGCGGCCGCTTCCGGGCGACGACGACACCCTGGACGAACAGCTCGCCACCCCAGACGCCCCAGGGCTCGCGCCGCTCCTTGGCGCCGGCGAGGCAGGCCTCGATCAGCGGGCAGGTGCGGCAGAGGGACTTGGCGTACTCCACGTCCGCCGGCGACTCGGCGAAGAAGACCTCCGGGTCGTAGGAGCGGCACGGCACGGGCACGCCGAGGTTCTCGATGGCGTCGTCGAGCGCGGTGAGCGCGGTGAGCGGGGTCAAGGCGGGGTCCTCCGTGAGACCGGGCTTGGGGATCGTGTCGGAAGGCGGTACGGACGGGGCGTGCGCTTCGAGTTGCACGGTTCGTCTTCCTCGTCTGGTCGGGTCGGCCGGTCGGCCGGGTGTCGGCTGGCTACCGGGTTCTTCTCTTGTCCCGAGGCCCCTTCGCTCCGCCGTCCCCGTTCGGGGAAAACAGAAGGGCCGCGGATCCCGGATGGGGTTCCGCGGCCCTGAAGGCGCCGGCCTGATCGGCGATCAGGCTGGATCACTCCAGGGGTCTGGCCCACGGAAGGCCCACGTCAGGTGGTGCTGCTTCGTCTGCTCCCGGTTGCCGGCACCGGCCGCCTCAACGGCATAGGCCTGCGCCTGTGCCGCTACTGCTTCCAGTGCCTTGGTCGGTCGCTCGTCACGCTCACGGACAGGAAGACCCGCGAGGGACACAAAGGACGCCGGACGCACGGCAGCGATGCCGGACAGACCGGTGCCCTGGTTGAAGGCGCCGAGCATGCACAGGGAGACGACCGAGCGATCGGTCATTTTGGCGGTGCTGAAGGAGCTGCTCTTGATGCTGATCACTGGACTCGCCTCCTCTCGGCGTCTGGGGGGACTGGGGTGAGCCAGTCCGCACGGATATGCAAGTACAACACGGAACCGGGGCCTCAGGAAGGCCACCGTTCCCGTGACCAAGAACCTATGGGGACGGACGGCGGGTGCGCAAACTATTTTTTCGACGAGTTCCCATCAGTCTTCGGCCCCCTCTCCCCCGGGCTCCCGGCCTGCGCAGATCGCGAGAACATCCGATCCGTACCGGCGGAGCTTGCGCATCCCCACTCCGGGGATGTGCGCCAGTTCGCGCTCGTCGTCCGGGACGGCCTCGGCGATCGCCATCAACGTCTTGTCGGTGAAGACGCAGAAGGCGGGCTGCCCGCTGCGCCCCGCCTGGACCGCCCGCCACTCGCGCAGCCGCTCGTACAGGCCCTCGTCCATGTCGGAGGGGCAGCCCTCGCAGCGCATCAGCTTCATCTCGCCGGCGTCGGTGAGCGTGCGGCCGCAGACCCGGCACCGGGCCGGGGTGCGCTGCGTGCGCGGGGCGGGCGCTCCCCGCGTCCCCACGGCCGCGGTGAAGCCGCGCTCGACGCCCCCCGAGCCGCCGGGCGCGGTGCGGCCCGCGCTGCTGCCGGCCGAGCCGGGGCGCAGCCCGTCGAGGAAGCGGCTGGGACGGCGGCTGGGACGGCCGCC
Organism: Streptomyces sp. NPDC001292; assembly: GCF_042896465.1. Lineage (NCBI taxonomy): Bacteria > Bacillati > Actinomycetota > Actinomycetes > Kitasatosporales > Streptomycetaceae > Streptomyces > Streptomyces sp. NPDC001292. The sequence continues at coordinate 155,140 of NZ_JBIAXG010000005.1, read as the reverse complement.
GGGCGAACGGGACAGCGACCAGGAGACGTGCAGCCGCTCGCGGGCGCGGGTGACGCCCACATACAGGAGGCGGCGTTCCTCCTCGATCTGTTCGTCTGTTCGGGCGTAGGTGATGGGGATCATGCCCTCGGCGACACCGACCAGGAAGACGACGTCCCACTCCAGGCCCTTGGCCGAGTGCAGGGAGGCGAGGGTGACGCCCTGGACCGTCGGGGCGTGCTGGGCGTTCGCCCGCTCGTCGAGTTCCGCCACGAGGTCGGTGAGCGTCGCGCCCTGCCGGGCGGCGGCGAAGTCCTGCGCGAGGTTCACCAGGGCGGCCAGCGACTCCCAGCGTTCCCTGACCGCGCCGGAGCCGGCCGGCGGCTGCGAGGCCCAGCCCTCCCCCGACAGCACGGCACGGACCTGTGAGGGCAGGTCGACGGCGTCGTCGAGGAGGGAGTCGTTGCCGCCGAAACGGGCGGCGGCGCGCAGCGCGACACTGGCCTTGCGCACCTCGGGCCGGTCGAAGAAGCGCTCCGCGCCGCGCAGCTGATAGGGCACGCCGACGTCGGCGAGGGCCTGCTCGTAGGTCTCGGACTGGGCGTTCGTCCGGAACAGGACGGCGATCTCGCTCGCCGGAACGCCGGAGGCGATGAGGTCGTGGATGCGGTGGGCGGCCCCCTCGGCCTCTGCGGGTTCGTCGGTGTACTCGGTGTAGGCGGGCTCAGGGCCGGGGGCGCGCTGGGAGACCAGTTCCAGCCGGTGGTCGGCGGCCCGGCCCCGGGCCTGGGCGAGCAGTCCGTTGGCGAGGTGGACGACCTGGGGGGTGGAGCGGTAGTCGCGGACCAGCTTGACGACGGTGGCGCCGGGATGACGGGTGCGGAAGTCGAGCAGATGGTCGGGGGTCGCTCCGGTGAAGGAGTAGATCGTCTGGCTGGCGTCACCGACGACGCACAGGCTGTCGCGGTCGCCCAGCCACAGCTCCAGCAGGCGCTGCTGGAGCGGGGAGACGTCCTGGTACTCGTCCACCACGAAGTGCTGGTACTGCGCGCGGACCTGTTCGGCGACGTCGGGCCGGTCCTGCAGGATGGCGACGGTCAGCAGCAGGACGTCCTCGAAGTCGATGACCGAGCGGTCCCGCTTGAGGTCCTCGTACACCGAGTACAGCTGGGCGATCTCGGCCGGATCGCGGGGGGCGGCGCGGCCGTCCTTCGCGGCCGCGAGGGCATAGTCGGCCGGGACGGTCTGGGTGACCTTGGACCACTCGATCTCGGCGGTGACGTCCCGCAGCTCGCCCCGGTCCAGGCGAATGCGGCAGGCGGCGGCCGCGTCCGCGACGAGCTGGATCTTGCGGTCGACGAGCCGGGGCATGGCGCCACCGATCGCTTTCGGCCAGAAGTACTGCAACTGCCGCAGGGCGGCGGAGTGGAAGGTGCGGGCCTGCACGCCGTGCGCGCCGAGCTGGCGCAGCCGGCCTCGCATCTCCCCCGCGGCACGGTTGGTGAAGGTGACGGCCAGCACGCTGGAGGGCTGGAGGACACCCGCGCGCACTCCGTAGGCGATGCGGTGGGTGATCGCCCGGGTCTTGCCCGTGCCGGCGCCCGCCAGGACGCACAGCGGCCCGTGCAGCGAGGTGGCCACCTCGCGCTGCTCGGGGTCGAGTCCGTCGAGCACCGCGTCGGCGGAGTCGGGGACACGAGGGAAGAGCGGGGAGTGCGTTGCTGCTGTCACACAGCCATGCTGCCAGGTCGCCGTGGGACCCATGAGCCGGTTGTCCACAGGGAGCCCCCGGCGGTCGTACTGATGCCGCGCGTCCCCCTGCCGCGCGTCAACGCCGCGGTCCTCGTGCAGCGCGTCACGCCGGCCGGATACCCCCGGTGGGAATGCCGGAGCGATGGCGTACGTTCCTTCCCTGCGACGAATACGTCCCCGAGCCGCCGAAGGAGCGCGAGAGACATGCCGGGCACTGTGACGATGTACAGCACCACGTGGTGCGGCTACTGCCGCCGGCTGAAGAGCCAGATGGACCGCGAGGGCATCGCGTACACCGAGATCAACATCGAGCAGGACCCGGATTCCGCGGCCTTCGTCGAGAAGGCCAATGGCGGAAACCAGACGGTTCCCACCGTGCTCTTCGAAGACGGCTCGACTCTCACGAACCCGTCGCTGGCTCAGGTCAAGGAGAAGGTCGGCGCCTGATCGCGGCGCGTCGCACGACAGAGACGGAAGGCGGCCTCCCCGGAACCCCCGGGGAGGCCGCCTTCTCGTCGTTCCGGGGCCTCAGACGGTGCTCCTCGTCGGCAGCGGCTTGCCGTACCAGAGCTCGATGAGCCGGGCCGCGATGGAGATGCCGTAGGGCGGCAGGACCTCGCCGGACTCGAAGGCCGAGCGCAGTTCCTCGCGGGAGAACCAGCGGGCCTCGTGGATCTCGTCGCCGTCGACGGCGATCTCGGTCGAGGTGGCGTGCGCCATGAAGCCCAGCATGAGGCTGGAGGGGAACGGCCAGGGCTGACTGGCGACGTACTCGACCTCGCCGACGGCGACGCCCACCTCCTCGTGGACCTCGCGGCGCACCGACTGCTCGATGGACTCCCCGGGCTCGACGAAGCCGGCGAGCGTGGAGAAGCGGCCCTCGGGCCAGTGCACCTGGCGGCCGAGCAGGATCCGGTCCTCCTCGTCGGTGACCGCCATGATCACGGCGGGGTCGGTGCGCGGGTAGTGCTCGGCGCCGCAGGCCGGGCAGCGGCGGATGTGCCCGGCCGCGGCGATCACGGTGCGCTCGCCGCAGCGGGAGCAGAAACGGTGCAGTCGCTGCCAGTTCTCCAGGGCCACCGCGTGCGCCATCAGGCCGGCGTCCCGGGGTGACAGCAGCAGGCCGGCCTCGCGCAGGCCGGCCGGGCGGGCGGACTGGTCCATGCGGCCGGGCAGCGAGTCCTTCTGCAGGGCGAAGTAGCTGACGCCCTCCGCGTCCGTGCCGAGGAAGTAGCGGTGCGCCTCGGTGAGAGGGGCCTCGAAGGAGGGCGTCGTGACCAGTTCGGTCCGGCCGTCGGGGGTCTCGTCGATCAGAGCCTGACCGCCGGAGACCACGAAGCAGCGCGTCGAGGGGTGGCTCCATGCCGCGGCGAGCCAGGCCTCGTCGAGCCGGTGGTGGGCGGCCCGGTCGATGCCGCTGGGCGCGGTGAGCGAGATGGGTCGGTCGGCGGTGTGGTCGGTCCAGGTGGTCACGGGTGCTTCCAACTCCCCCGGTGCAACGGTTGTTTCGGCGGCGGTTCAGCGGGACGTGCGGCAGGAGGCGTCCGCGTCCGGAGGGGCCTGGGGGCGCGCGACGGCCTTTCCAGTGTGCGCCCGGCGCGACACCGCCCGGGCCGGTGGGCGCCCGTCAGGGCGCATCGTGCCAGTACTCCGCGAGATCGCCCCACAGGTACGCGCTGGTCTCGACGCCCTTGAGCAGGAGGTCGAGCTCGACCTTCTCGTTCGGCGCGTGCCAGCCGTCGGAGGGGACGGAGATGCCCAGGAAGAGAACGGGCGCGCCGAGCACCTCCTGGAGGTCGGCGGCCGGTCCCGACCCGCCCTCGCGCGTGAAGCGGACGGGGGCGTCGAAAGCGCGGCCCATGGCGCGGACCACGGACTGCAGGGCCGGGTGGTCCAGCGGCGTCAGGCACGGGCGCGTGGCCGCGCCGAACACGATCTCGTGCCGTATCCCAGCGGGCACCTGCTCGGCGGCCCAGGCGCGGACGGCCTTCTCGATGTGATCGGGGTCCTGGCCGGCGACCAGGCGGAACGACAGCTTGACCATCGCCGTGGAGGGGATGATCGTCTTGCTGCCGGGGCCCTGGTAACCGCCGCCGATGCCGTTGACCTCGGCGGTGGGGCGGGCCCAGATGCGCTCCAGGGTGGTGTATCCGGCCTCGCCGTGGGTGGCGTACGACTTGGCGGTACGCAGCCACTGCTCCTCGGCGAAGGGCAGCTCGGCGAAGAGCCGGCGCTCGCGGTCGGTGAGGTCCACGACGCCGTCGTAGAAGCCGGGGACGGCCACGCGCGCGTGCTCGTCGTGCAGGGCGGCGACCAAGCGGGCGGCGGCGGTCGCCGGGTTGGGCACCGCGCCGCCGAAGGAGCCGGAGTGGATGTCCTGGTCGGGTCCGTGCAGCCGGATCTCGCACTCGGCGAGGCCGCGCATTCCGGTGCACACCGTGGGGGTGTCCGCGGACCACATGCCGGTGTCGGAGACGATCACCGCGTCGGCGGCCAGGCGCTCCGCGTGCTGTTCGACGAGCGCCCGGAAGTGCGGGGAGCCCGACTCCTCCTCGCCCTCGATCAGCAGCTTCAGGTTGACGGCAGGGGCGGTGCGGCCGGTGGCGGCGAGGTGGGCGCGGACGCCGAGTGTGTGGAAGAACACCTGGCCCTTGTCGTCGGCCGCCCCGCGCGCGTAGAGACGGCCTTCGCGCACGACGGGCTCGAAAGGCTCGCTGTCCCAGCCGTCCTCACGTGCGGCGGGCTGGACGTCGTGGTGGCCGTAGACGAGGACGGTGGGGGCCTCGGGGTCGTCGGAGCGCCACTCGGCGAAGACGGCGGGGGCGCCCGGGGTCTGCCAGACCTCGGTGCTGGTGAAACCGGTCTGCTGGAGTTTGCCGGCGAGCCAGTCGGCGCTGCGCCGTACATCGGGCGCGCGGTCGGGCTGGGCCGACACGGACGGGATGCGCAGCCATTCGGCGAGGTCGTCGAGGAAGGCGGTGCGGTGCTGCTCGATGTACGTGCGGACGGCGCTGTCCGGGGTCTGGCTCATGGCTCCGAGACTATCGGCCCGCGGTGGCTTCCCGTTCGGGCGGTTCGTCACACTGCGGCTCGGACTGCGGCTCCTCCGTCAGCAGCCGTTCCAGCTCGGCGCGGCCCGGGAGGTCGTCGTGCCGTACCACCTCGCCGGTGCGCACGTAGACGAACGCGGCCGTGACACGGTCCAGGGGGATGCCCCGCTGCTCGGCCCAGGCCAGCCGGTACACGGCGAGCTGGAGCGGGTCCGCGGTGCGGGAGCGGTTCGTCTTCCAGTCCACGATCTCGTACGTCGCCCGCTCGCCGTCGCCCTCCTTGTAGACGGCGTCGATGCGGCCCCGGACCACACGGCCGGCGAGGGCGAGCTGGAAGGGCGCTTCGACGCGGTGGGGCGTGCGGTGGGCGTACGGGGTGCGTTCGAAGGCCTCCTTGAGGGCTTCGAGGTCGCGCTCGTCGACGATCTCGGCGTCGCCGCCGGGCAGTTCCCCGGGCTCCAGCATGGGCAGCGTCAGCTCTTCGAAGCGCGTTTCCACCCAGGCGTGGAAGCGGGTGCCACGGCGTGCGGCCGGTTGCGGGGGGCGCGGCATGGGGCGCGCGAGCTCCCGCGCGAACCCGTCGGGGTCGGCGGCGAGATGCAGCAGCTGCGATGCGGTCAGTGTGGTCGGCAGGGGTACCTCGGTGACGGTCTGCCGGGCGCGCCGGAGCTCTCCGGTCAGTGCTTCGAGGTCGCGGTCCCAGGAGGCGACCATGCGGGCTTCCTCCGGAGTGAGGGGACCGGATCCGGGTCCACGGTCCGGCTCGGGGTGCGTCGGGCGCTCGCCCGCGGGCGGGGGCGCGGTGTGGTGGTCGCGCGGGCTCGCCTGGTGCGGGACGGTCGGGCGGTCGCCGCTCCAGGAGTCCCAGTCGTCGGTGCCCCCCTCGAAAGGGTCGTCGCCTTCGAAGAGGTCGTCGTCCTTGAAGGCGTCGCCCTGCTCGAAGGGGTCGTCGTCCTCGCCGAAAGGGTCGTCATCCTCGAAGGCGTCGTCCTCGTCGAAGGGCGGCACGTCGTCGTACGGAGGTGCGTCGTCGCGCGGAAGTACGTCGTCCTGCGGTGGCGCGGGCCAGTCGGGGTCGTCGTGGGACGCGGGGTCGTGCGTGGCCTCCGGGTGGCCGTTCGTGCCGGTGGCGAGGTCCTCCAGGTGGGCGAGGACGATCGCGGCGGCCTCGCGGCGGCGGGCCAGGGCGGCCTCGTCCAGGGGCAGGGGCCACACCTGGTCGGTGGTGGCCCGGTGCAGGGCCGGGTTCTCCTCGCCCTCCCCGGGCTCGTCCGCCCAGGCCTCGATCTCGCCGTGGCCGGCGGCGCAGTGGTCGTACAGGGCCCGAAGGAACGCGGACGGGCCGCGGGGCCGCTTCTGACTCGGGCCCCACCAGTGGCCGGAGCCGAGGAGCAGGGAGCGGGGACGGGTGAAGGTGACGTAGCCGAGGCGGAGCTCCTCGGTGTGCTGGTGGTCCTTCATGGCCTCGTGGAAGGCCTTCATGCCGCGCGCGTCCCAGCCGTCGACGTCGGGGAGGGTGTCGGCGTCGCCGCGCAGGGCGTGCGGCAGCACCTTGCCCTGGCTGGTCCACTTCTCCCGGCCCTGCCCGCTGGGGAAGGTGCCGGTGACCAGGCCGGGGACGGCCACGACGTCCCACTCCAGGCCCTTGGACCTGTGCGCGGTGAGCACCTTGACGGTGTTCTCGCCGCCGGGCAGCGCGTTGTCGAGGCCCTTCTCGTACTGGGCGGCGGTGCGAAGGAAGCCGAGGAAGGCCAGCAGGCTCGCCTCGCTCTCGTTCGCAGCGAAGGAAGCGGCGATGTCCAGGAAGTTCGCCAGGGTCTCGCGGCGGCGGGCGGCCAGGGCGTGCGGGGAGGCCGACAGCTCCACCTCCAGACCGGTGACGGCCAGGACGCGGTGCAGCACGTCCATCAGCGGGTCGGACAGCGAACGCCGCAGGTCGCGCAGTTCGGCGGCGAGCCGGGCGAACCGCACGCGCGCGTCCGGTGAGAACGGCAGCCGGTCGTCGTCCCCGGCACCGTCCAGGGGCGTTTCGAGGAAGGTGTCGAGGGCGTCCGCGAGCGAGATCGCCTCGGCCGGGTCGACGCCCTCGACGGCCCCGGCGAGCCGGCTGTCGGGGTCGTCGGCGGCGTCCACGCGTGTGTGGGCGACGAGCAGCCTCGCCCGGCGGCCCAGGAGCGCGAGGTCGCGCGGGCCGATGCGCCAGCGCGGGCCGGTCAGCAGCCGTACCAGCGCGGCGTTGGCGCCGGGGTCCTGAAGGACCTCGCAGACGGCGACGAGGTCGGCGACCTCGGGCAGGTGCAGCAGTCCGGACAGGCCGACCACCTCGACCGGGACGTCACGGGCGACCAGGGCGCCCTGGATCTCGGCGAAGTCGGCTGCCGTACGGCACAGGACGGCGATCCCGCCGGGTGCCGTCCCGGTCCCCACGAGGTGGGCGATCGAGTCGGCGACCCACTCGATCTCCTCGGCGTGGGTGGGCAGCAGGGCGCAGCGCACCAGGCCGTCACGCTCGGCGCCGGGGGCCGGGCGCAAGGCCTGCACGCCCGCGTGCATGGCGCGCAGCGGCTCGGCGAGGCCGTTGGCGAGGTCGAGGAGGCGGCCGCCGCTGCGGCGGTTCTGGCTCAGGGCCTGGCGGGCGGCGGGGCGGCCGTCGGCGTGCGCGAAGTGCTCGGGGAAGTCGTCGAGGTTGGCGACGGAGGCGCCGCGCCAGCCGTAGATCGCCTGGCAGGGGTCGCCGACGGCGGTGACGGGGTGGCCGGTGCCGTCGCCGAAGAGGCCGGCCAGCAGGATGCGCTGGGCGACGGACGTGTCCTGGTACTCGTCGAGCAGGACCACCCGGAACTCCTCGCGCAGGACGCGGCCGACCTCCGGCAGTCGGGCGAGCCGTGCGGCCAGGGCGATCTGGTCGCCGAAGTCCAGCAGGTCGCGCTCGCGTTTGGCGGCCCGGTAGCGGAGCACCAGTTCGGCCAGTTCCCGGCGGGCGGCGGCCGTCTCCGGGACCTTGCGCAGGTCGGCGTTGGTGAGCTTGGCGCCTTCCAGGGTGCCCAGCAGCCCGGTGTCCCAGGCGTGCAGGTCCTCCGGGCGTACGAGGTGTTCGGCGAGTTCGGCGTCCAGGGCCAGGAGATCGCTCACCAGGTCCGGGAAGGAGCGGGCCAGCGCCGGGTAGGGGCCGGGCGCCTCGCGCAGCACGCGCGCGGCCAGCTGGAAGCGGGTGGCGTCGGCGAGCAGGCGGGCGGTGGGTTCGAGCCCGATGCGCAGTCCGTGGTCCTTCAGGAGACGGCCCGCGAAGGCGTGGTACGTGGAGATCAGCGGCTCACCCGGCGGGTTGTCGGGGTCGATGGCCTCGGGGTCGGTGACGCCGGCCCTGATCAGTGCCTTGCGGACGCGTTCGGCGAGCTCGCCGGCGGCCTTGTTGGTGAAGGTCAGCCCGAGGACCTGCTCGGGGGCGACCTGTCCGGTGCCGACCAGCCACACCACGCGGGCCGCCATCACGGTCGTCTTGCCGGAGCCGGCGCCGGCCACGATCACCTGCGGGGCGGGCGGCGCGGTGATGCAGGCCGTCTGCTCCGGGGTGAACGGAATCCCGAGGAGCTCCTTGAGCTGCTCGGGATCGGTGATACGGGCGGGCACCTGACAGAGGCTAGCGGCGGGCGCTGACAATCCGTGCCAGACGGCCTCGGGGGTCGAAAGACGCGCAGGTCAGCACGGGTGGTGCCGTTCGTCACGCGGGTCACTCGACGATGTGGCGCCCCTCCGGCCGCGCGCTGCACGACGCCCGGAAGGCGCAGTGCGCGCAGTGCTGCCCGGCCGTCGGCGTGAACCGCTCGTCGAGGACCTTTCCGGCGGCGGTGGCCAGCAGCTCGCCGGCCCACTCCCCCTCCAGCGGTTCCTGGGTCTGCACTTTGGGCAGGCTGTCTCCGCCGTCCCGTTTGGCCGCGCCCTGGCGCAGCTGGACGAGCTCGGCGCCGCCCGGCTCGGGGCGTGCCCCCTCGAAGACCTCGTCGACGGCGCCCTCGCGGACGGCGAGCTGGTAGACGGCCAGCTGCGGATGGCGGGCCACCTCGGCTCCGGTGGGCGCCTGTTTGCCGGTCTTGAAGTCGACGACGTAGGCACGTCCCTCGCCGTCGGCCTCCACCCGGTCCATGGAGCCGCGGATGCGCACCTGGTAGCCGCCGGCTTCCAGGGTCACGTCGAAGTCGTGCTCGCCGGCCACCGGGGTGCGGCCGGCGCGCTCCAGGACGTGCCAGTTCAGGAAGCGTTCCAGCGCCACGCGCGCGTGCTCCTTCTCCTGCGCAGACTTCCACGGCGCGTCGAAGGCGAGCGCGTTCCACACCGTCTCCAGGCGCTCCATGAGGACCGCGAGGTCGGCGGGGCTGCGTCCGGAGGCGACCTCGTCGGCGAGGACGTGCACCACGTTGCCGAAGCCCTGGGCGGCGGTCGCCGGGGCGTCCGCCTTGACCTCGCGGCTGAGGAACCACTGCAGGGCGCAGGTGTTGGCGAGCTGGTCGAGGGCGCTGCCGGACAGCGTCACGGGCTGGTCGCGGTCGCGCAGCGGCACCTTGCTCACGGTCGGGTCGGCCATGCCCCACCAGCGGTAGGGGTGGGCCGCGGGCACCAGCGGACGGCCCTCGTCGTCTGCGAGCGCGGCCAGCCGGGCCAGCCGGTGCGCGGCGGCCTCCCGGAGCGTGGCGGAGGCGCGCGGGTCGACGGTCGTGGCGCGCAGCTCGGCGACGAGTGCCGCCACCGACAGCGGGCGGCGCGGTCGGGAGGTGACGTCCCTGGGTTCGACACCGAGCTCGGCGAGGAAGCGGGAGGGTTGGTCGCCGTCGTCCGCGGGAGCCTTCACCGCGGTCACCACGAGGCGTTCACACGCGCGCGTGGCGGCCACGTAGAACAGCCTCCGCTCCTCCGCGAGCAGCGCGCCCGGGGTGAGCGGGGCGGCGAGTCCGTCGCGGCCGATGCGGTCGGCCTCCAGCAGGGAGCCGCGGCGCCGCAGGTCCGGCCACAGGCCTTCCTGGACGCCCGCGACGACGACCAGGCGCCACTGCAGGCCCTTGGACCGGTGCGCGGTCATCAGACGTACGGCGTCGGGGCGCACGGCGCGCCGGGTGAGCGTGTCGGCGGCGATGTCCTCGGCCTCGATCTCGGCCAGGAAGTTCAGTGCGCCCAGGCCGCCGGTGCGCTCCTCCGCACGCGCGGCGGTCGCGAACAGCGCGCACACGGCATCGAGGTCCCGGTCCGCGTTGCGGCCCGCCGCGCCGCCGCGCCGGGCCGCCCGTTCCAGGCGGGAGGGCCACGGTGTGCCGTCCCACAGGTCCCACAGCGCCTCCTCGGCGGTCCCTCCGCCCGCCAGGCGCTCCCGCGCCTTCCCGAGCAGCGCGCCGAGGCGCTGGACGCCACGCGCGTACGTGGGGTCGTGCGCGACCAGCCGTTCGGGTTCCGCCAGCGCCCTCCCGAGCAGCTCGTCCGAGGGCGGGGGCAGCGCGTTGCCGGCGGCGCGTTCCTCCTCGCGCAGTGCGCGGCCCAGGCGGCGCAGGTCGGCGGCGTCCACGCCGGCCAGCGGCGAGGCGAGGAGGGTGAGCGCGGTCTCGGTGCCCAGCCAGCACGCGTCCGCCTCCGGACCCTCCTCGGGCCGCTCCGGGGCCTGCGCGAGGGCGGCCCGCTCCTCGGTGCCGGCCGCCTGGTCCCCGGCGACCGCTTCCTCCCGTTCCTCCAATTTCTCCGATTCCTCCGAGCGACGCGCCGCCTCCGCGGTGGCCACCGCCCGCAGCGCCGTCAGCAGCGGCGCCACCGCGGGCTCGTGGCGCAGCGGCAGGTCGTCACCGTCGACGTCCAGGGGCACTCCGGCTGCCGTCAGGGCCCGGCGGAGGCCCGGGATGGAACGGGCGCCGGCGCGCACCAGGACGGCCATCTCGCCCCAGCGGACACCGTCCTCCAGGTGGGCCCGGCGCAGGATGTCGGCGATGTTGTCCACCTCGGTGCCCGGCGTCGGGTACGTGTGGACCTCGACGCGGCCGCCGTCGCGCACCGGGGTGAGCTCCCGGTGGGCGCGGACCTTGTCGGCGGGCAGGCGGGTGAGCGGCATCCGCCGGGTCAGCAGCCGGGTCGCGGCCAGCAGAGCGGCGCCCGAGCGCCGGGAGGTGCGCAGGACCTGTACGGGCGCCGGAGTGCCGTCCGCGCGCGGGAACGTCTGCGGGAACTGCAGGATGCCGTTCACGTCCGCGCCCCGGAACGCGTAGATCGACTGGTCGGGGTCGCCGAAGGCGAGCAGGGTGCGACCGCCACCGGCCAGCGCGCGCAGCAGCCGTACCTGGGCGGGGTCGGTGTCCTGGTACTCGTCGACGTAGACCGCGTCGTACCGCGCGGCGAGCCGTTCGGCGACCTCGGGGCGGCGGGCGAGGAGCACCGCGCGGTGGACCAGTTCGGCGTAGTCGAGGACGCCCCGCAGGTCGAGAACGTCGAGGTACTCGGCGAGGAAGGCGGCCGCGGCCTGCCAGTCGGGGCGGCCGATGCGGCGGGCGAAGGCGGCCAGGGCGTCGGGGCCGAGGCCCAGTTCGCGGCTGCGGGCGAGGACCGCGCGGACCTCGTCGGCGAAACCGCGGGTGGTCAGGCAGGCGCGCAGCTCGTCCGGCCAGCGCACGTGCGCCAGGCCCAGCCTCTCCAGGTCGACCTGGCCGGCCAGGAGCGAGCGGACGGTCACGTCCTGCTCGGGTCCGGACAGCAGGCGCAGCGGCTCGACGAACAGTTCGCTGTCCTGGTGGGCGCGGACCAGGGCGTAGCAGAACGAGTGGAAGGTGGTCGCCTGCGGGACGTGGGCCGCCCCGGTGCGCAGCGCCATGCGGTCGCGCAGGTCGGCGGCGGCCCTGCGGCTGAACGTCAGCACCAGGATCCGCTCGGGGTCCTGGCCGCGGGCGATCCGCGCGGCCACCGACTCGACCAGCGTGGTGGTCTTGCCCGTGCCCGGACCTGCGAGGACGAGCAGCGGACCGGTCCGGTGGTCAACCACGGAGCGCTGTGCGGCGTCCAGACGAGGGGGATCCGGTCTGGTCGGCGGGGTACGCACCAGTCGGTAGGCGCCACGGTCCCCCTGCCGCACCCGGGGGTGCGGCAGGCGCCTGGTGGAGGAAGAGGAGCTCACGTGGTTCGCCGGTCCTGGTGGGTGTGCTGGGATCTGTCACGGCCGGCCCGCAGCGCCGTCGTCGCGGGAACGGACGTCCCGAGAGGGAGCGCGGAGGCCGGTGGGGTGAGGGGGACACGCGGAGCCGACGCTACGCCGCGGCCGGGCGCGGAACGAGGGCTTCGCCTTCTTCCCCTGCTTCTCCCGGTCCTCCCCCGGCACCGCCGTCGCATGTGTCCCTCGACCCACGAACGTACGGCATGCCACGGAAGTGCCCCGATTCCCCCGTACGGGCCATGGGCTCCCCACGGCCCCCTCGAATGGCGGAAGCTGTCAGGTGTGACCCTGCGCACGTTCGCCGCCGTCCCACCGGGCCCGTCTCATGTCGAGACGGGGCAGGTGGCCCTCGGCCGCCCTGCCCGCCTCCCTCAGGGGTGTGCCCTCCGTGCGGTAGTGGGCGAGAGCGCGCAGTTCGTGGCCCGGGAGCAGGACCCCGTCGGCGCGTACGACCCGCCACCACGGGACGGCGCCGCCGTACAGGGCCATCACGCGGCCCACCTGGCGGGGTCCTCCCCGCTCCAGCCACTCGGCGACGTCGCCGTACGTCATGACGCACCCGGGCGGGATCATCTCGGCGACTTCCAGGACCCGCTCGGCGTACTCGGGCAGCGCGTCGGGGTGCTCGGGGCGGCCGTCGTCCGGAGGGCTCACTTCGCTCATCCGTCCCATCCTGCCCCACCTCACCGACAGCGGACCGCGCCGCGTTCGGGGCGGGCCCCTCGCTCCCGGGCGGCGCCTCGGGCAGACTGTGCGGCCCCGCATATGCACCCTCATGCCCCTGTGTGTCGGTGGGACATGCCACCATCGTGCGGGCGGTGACCGGTGATTCGAGACCAAGAAGAGACCATGAAGCAGCAGGGCGTGCACCCCGATGACGCGGAGGGCACCTCCGGAGCTTCGTCGCGCCCCGGCACCGGCGGTACGAACGTTTCGAAGGCGGGGGGCACGGACGCTCCGAAGGCGGGCAGGAAGCCCGCGGAGGAGGACGTCGTGACGCACGCCGACGAGCTCGAGGGCGACGAGCCGCTGCTCCCCGCGCGCGTGCACCGTCCCTCCGACCTGATGCGGCTGCTGGTGGGCGTGCTCGCCATCGTCGTACTGCTGTCGATCGCCGGGTTCGCGCACGGCACCACCTCGGGCCTCGAACAGGACATCACCAAGGGCACCGGTCAGGCCCCCGACCTGCTCATCAAGATCGCCGGGCTGGCGTCCAGCATCGCGATCCTGCTGGTTCCGGTCGCCTTCGCGATCGAGCGGCTGATCAAACGAGACGGGCTGCGGATCGCCGACGGCGTGCTCGCGGCCGTCCTCGCCCACGGGGTGACGCTCGCCACCGACCTGTGGGTCGCCAAGGGCGCCCCGCACTCGATCCAGGACGCGCTCACCCAGCCCTCCCCCAGTAACGTCCACGCGCTCACCGATCCGGTGCACGGCTACCTCGCCCCCGTCATCGCGTACATGACGGCGGTCGGCATGTCCCGCCGACCGCGCTGGCGCGCGGTGCTGTGGATCGTGCTGCTGCTCGACGCCTTCTCGATGCTGGTCACCGGCTACACAACGCCGTTCTCGATCATCCTGACGGTGCTGATCGGCTGGACCATCGCCTACGGCACCCTGTACGCGGTCGGCTCACCGAACGTCCGCCCCACGGGACGGACCCTGGTGGCGGGGCTGCGGACCGTCGGCTTCCACCCGGTCAGCGCGGCCCGGGAGGACGCGGCGGAGACCGCGGACAACGGCGACCGCGGCCGGCGCTACTTCGTCACCCTGGAGGACGGACCGCCGCTGGACGTGACGGTGGTCGACCGCGAGCAGCAGGCGCAGGGCTTCTTCTACCGCGTGTGGCGCAACCTCACGCTGCGCGGCTTCGCCACCCGCCGCAGCCTGCAGTCGCTGCGCCAGGCCCTGGAGCAGGAAGCGCTGCTCGCCTACGCGGCCATCGCGGCCGGCGCCAACGCGCCCAAGCTGATCGCGACCTCCGAGCTCGGCCCCGACGCCGTGATGCTCGTCTACGAGCACACCGGCGGGCGCACGCTCGATGCGCTGGCGGACGAGGAGATCACCGACGAGCTGCTGCACCACACCTGGCAGCAGGTGCGGGCGTTGCAGTCACGACGCATCGCGCACCGCAGGCTGGCCGGTGACGCGATTCTGGTGGATCGTTCCGGCAGGGTGATTCTCACCGATCTGCGCGGCGGCGAGATCGCGGCCGGTGATCTGCTGCTGCGCATGGACATCGCCCAACTGCTGACGACGCTCGGCCTGCGGGTGGGCGCGGAGCGCTCCGTGGCCTCCGCGGTCGGCGTCCTGGGACCCGACGCGGTCGCCGACTGTCTGCCCATGCTCCAGCCCATCGCTCTGACGCGCTCCACGCGCGCGACACTGCGCAGGCTGGCCCGGGAGCGGGCGCAGCGGGAACGCGAGGCAGTTCTGGAGGCGTCCCGGCAGGCCGGGCAGGCCCGCCTGGAACAGGCCGCCCAGGACAGTGGTGCCACCGGCGGCACCGGCCCGGTCGGCTTGGAAAAACCGGAGAAGCCGGGGAAGCCAGAAAGGCCGGAGAGGTCAGACAAGAAGGACAAAAAGGCCGAGCGTGCCGAGGCGCGGGCGGAGAAGCGGGCCATCGGCGAGGCCCTGGAGGAGGCCCGCGAAGAGGATCTGCTCACCCAGATCCGCCACCAGGTGCTGCGGATCAGGCCGCAGGCACCGGTCGAACCGGCCCGGCTGGAGCGGGTCCGGCCCCGCACGCTGATCAGCTTCATCGCGGGTGCCATCGGCGCCTACTACCTGCTGACCCAGCTCACGCACATCGAGTTCGGCACGCTCTTCGCCCACGCCCAGTGGGGCTGGGTGATCGCGGCGGTGCTCTTCTCGGCGCTCAGCTATGTCGCGGCGGCCATGGCGCTGCTGGGCTTCGTGCCGGAACGCGTCCCGTTCGTGCGGACCGTGGCGGCGCAGGTCGCCGGCTCGTTCGTGAAAATCGTGGCACCGGCCGCGGTCGGCGGCGTCGCCCTGAACACGCGCTTCCTGCAACGCGCGGGCGTGCGCCCCGGGCTCGCGGTGGCCAGTGTCGGCGCCTCGCAGCTGTTCGGGCTCGGCTGCCACATCCTGATGCTGCTGTCCTTCGGTTATCTGACCGGCACCGAGAAGACGCCGTCCCTGTCGCCTTCCCGGACGGTCATCGCAGGCCTGCTGACGGTCGCGGTGCTCGTGCTGGTGGTCACCTCGGTGCCGTTCCTGCGGAAGTTCGTCGTCACGCGCGTGCGTTCACTCTTCGCGGGTGTCGTGCCGCGCATGCTGGACGTCCTCCAGCGGCCGCAGAAGCTCGTCACCGGCATCGGCGGCATGCTGCTGCTGACGGCCTGCTTCGTGATGTGCCTGGACGCCTCGATCCGGGCCTTCGGCGACCAGTCGACCTCGCTCAGCATCGCCAGCGTCGCCGTCGTCTTCCTCGCCGGCAACGCACTCGGCTCGGCCGCCCCGACCCCGGGCGGCGTGGGCGCGGTCGAGGCCACCCTCACCGTCGGCCTGATCGCGGTGGGCCTGCCGAAGGAAGTGGCCGCACCCGCGGTGCTGATGTTCCGGCTGCTGACGCTGTGGCTGCCGGTCCTGCCCGGCTGGCTGGCCTTCAACCATCTGACCCGCAAGGGCGCCCTGTAGGGCACGTCCCGGACGTACCCCGAACGGCCCGCGTCCCGCGCGGGAGGCCGCCGACGGCGTGAGGATGGGGGCATGCACAAGCGCCACGGGCTGCGCGCCGCCGCCCTGACCACGACCACCGTCCTGCTGAGCGCCCTGACGGCGGGTTGCGGCGGGCTCTCCGTCGGCGGGGGGGCGACGGACCCGGGGCTGGACTGGAAGGACTGCCCGGCGCCGTCCGCGGCGGAGGGCGGCGGAGCGGCACCCTCGGCGCCGCCCAACGGCGGCAAGTGGCAGTGCGCCACCCTGAAGGCGCCGCTGGACTGGAGCAAACCGCAGGGCGACACGATCGGCATCGCGCTGATCCGCGCGAAGGCGACCGGGCCGGGCAAGCGCATCGGCTCGCTGCTCTTCAACTTCGGCGGTCCGGGCGGCTCCGGCATCACCGCGCTGCCCGCGTTCGCCCAGGACTACGCCAAGCTGCGCACCCGCTACGACCTGGTGAGCTTCGACCCGCGCGGGGTGGGGCGCAGCGCCGGCGTGAAATGCAAGACCGACGCACAGCTCGACCAGTACTTCCAGCAGGACGCGGTACCCGAAACCGCCGCCGAACGTGCCACGTTCGTCAACAACACCAAGCAGTTCAACGCCGCCTGCGAGAAGAACTCCGGGAAGATCCTGCCGCATGTGCGCACCACCGACGCCGCCCGCGACATGGACCTGATCCGCCAGGTACTCGGCGACTCCAAGCTCCACTACTTCGGGATCTCCTACGGCACCGCACTCGGCGGCGTGTACGCCCATCTGTTCCCCACGCACGTGGGCCGCGCCGTCTTCGACGCGGTCGTCGACCCCACCCAGACCCCCGAGCAGACCTCGCTCGGCCAGGCCAGGGGCTTCCAGCTCGCTCTCGACAACTTCGCGAAGGACTGCGTCTCGAAGGGCACCAAGTGCGCGATCGGCAGCGGCGTCCGGGACGTCGAGGACCGCATCGCCGCTCTGCTCAAGAAGCTCGACAGCAATCCGATCCCCGGCATCTTCCCGCGCCGCCTGACCCGGACCGCCGCGACCAACGGCATCGCCCAGGCCCTGTACTCCAAGGAGCTCTGGGCCCCGCTCACCGAGGGGCTCCAGCGGGCCTACGCCGGCGACGGCCAGATCCTGATGCTGCTGTCCGACGCGTTGAACGGCCGCAACGCCAACGGCGAGTACAGCAACCTCACCGCCGCGAACGCCGCCATCAACTGCGCCGACCAGAAGCAGCGGTACACGCCCGCCTTCGTGGAGCAGAAGCTGCCCGAGTTCCGGGCCGCCTCGCCGGTGTTCGGGGACTTCCTCGCCTGGGGCATGCTCAGCTGCACGCAATGGGCGGTGCCGGGTGCGGCAACGCACGCCAACGTGAGCGCAGCCGGTTCGGCGCCGATCCTCGTGGTGGGCAACACCGGCGACCCGGCGACTCCGTACGGGGGCGCCAAGAGGATGGCGGAAGCGCTGGGCAAGGGCGTAGGCGTCGAACTCACCTGGAAGGGGCAGGGGCACGGCGCGTACAACCGCAAGAACCCGTGCGTGCAGAACGCGGTGAACAGCTATCTGCTCGATGGAAAGGTGCCACCGGCCGGGACGGTCTGCACGTAGCCGCCGACGGCCGCATCCTCCCGCATCTCACCGGTCTTACCGGTAAAGCTGCAGGTCAGATGGTTATCCACAGGATCCCACGAGGGTGGTGGGATCTGCCTACCATGGCCTGAACGCTTCCTGCGGCCGATCCGCGGAGAGCCGGTGAGGGGGGAAACGCATGGCGCGTCTGACGCAGTGGGCGGCCGCGGTCGCCGCCGCGGTGCTGCTGGCCGGGTGCGGCGGCGGGCCGGGAGGCCGAAGCGCGGAGGACGGAATGGACCGGTCCGCTGCGGCGCCGGCCGCACCGGACGGCACGCCGTCCGCGCGGCTGCCCTCCTCGCTCACCTCGCAGCGGCTCGACTGGGGCCGCTGCGAGGCCACGGCCGGCTCCCCCGCGCCGGGAGACGAGTGGCGGTGCGCGACGCTCAAGGCCCCGCTGGACTGGTCCCGGCCGGACCGCGAGACCATCGGCCTCGCCCTCATCCGCGCCAACGCCACCGCGGAGAGCACCGGTTCCCTGCTGTTCAACTTCGGCGGACCCGGCGGCTCGGGCGTGGCCGCACTGCCGTCGTACGCCTCAGAGGTCACCGCCCTGCGGCAGCGATACGACCTGGTGAGCTGGGATCCGCGCGGGGTCGGCGGCAGTTCCGGCGTGCGCTGCCGCGGCGACCGGCAAATCCAGGCCGCCGAGGCGATCGACGTGACACCGGACACCGCGTCCGAGGTGCGGGCCTACTTCCAGGACGCGGCCGACTTCGGCCAGGGCTGCCGGAACGCGGCCCGTAAGCTGCTCGCGCACGTCTCGACGACCGACACCGCCCGGGACATGGACCTGATCCGTCACGTCCTCGGCGACACCAAGCTCCACTACTTCGGCATGTCCTACGGCACCGAACTCGGCGGTGTGTACGCCCACCTGTTCCCGCAGCGCGTCGGGCGGCTGGTACTGGACGCGGTGGTGGACCCGACCGCGGACTCCGTGGGCCACGCGCTGAATCAGACCAAGGGCTTCCAGCGGGCGCTGGACGCCTACCTGAAGTCCACCGGGCAGGATCCCGAGCGCGGCTCGCGGAAGATCGCGGACCTGCTGCGGCGAATCGACGCCACACCGCTGCCCACCTCCTCCGGAAGGAAGCTGACGCAGACGCTGGCACTCACCGGCATCACACTGCCGCTGTACAGCAAGAGCGGCTGGCCGGCCCTGACCAGTGCCCTCACCGCGGCCGAACAGGGCGACGGCTCGGAGCTGCTGTCCCTCGCCGACGCCTACAACGACCGTGACGGCTCGGGCCACTACGGCACGACAACCCACGCCCAACGGGTCATATCGTGCCTGGACGCCAAGCAGCGGCCGACGCCGGAGCAGGCGAGGAAGCTGCTGCCCGAGTTCGAAAGGATCTCGCCGGTGTTCGGCACCTTCATGGCCTGGGACACGGCCGGTTGGTGCCACGACTGGCCGGTGCCCGGTCAGTACGACACCCCTCGGGTCAGCGCGCCGGGCGCGGCGCCGATCCTGGTGATCGGCAACACCGGCGACCCGGCGACACCCTACGAGGGGGCCCGGAGGATGGCGGACGAACTCGGCAAGGGCGTCGGCGTGGAACTCACCTGGAAGGGCGAGGGCCACGGGGCGTACGGCAGCGGAAGCGACTGCGTGGACTCGACGGTGAACGCGTATCTGCTGCACGGCACGGTGCCGAAGGACGGCAAGGTCTGTTCATGACGACGGCGGGGACTCCGGACACCCGTGGTGCGCGAAGCCCTCGCCGTCGAACGAACAGGGCGAGCCGGGGCTCAGTAGACCGGCAAGTCAGGCCACTTGTGGTGTGACCTGTGCGTTTCCTACATCCTCACCCCTCCTGGGCCGTCGTGGGGCCGTCATCGGTGTCGGGGCCGTCCGCGAAGGCACGGTTCACTGCCTCCCGGGTCCGCTTCTCACTACTGGGCATCAGGTGGGTGTACGTGCGCAGCGTGAAGCCCGGGTCGTGGTGCCCGAGGTACTCGGACAGAGCCTTGACACTCTCCCCCGCGTCCAGGAGGACGGACGCGTAGAAGTGCCTCAGCGCGTGCATCCCGCTCGCCCGGCCGTGGGGCACACCCGCCGATTCGAGAGCCCGTCGCCAAGCCCAGCGGTTGAAGTCGTTGCGGTTGACCGGGCGGCCGCCATCTCGATGGAAGAGCAGTGATGCCGTAACCGGCTCTCCGTCGACCGCCCGCCATGGCAGGGTCACAGCGGCCGGCGGATGCTGGCTGATGTGCTCCTCGACCGATCGGGCGACGCTCTCGGGCAGCGGGACTGTGCGTGTCCTGCCTCCCTTGGGCGGCGCGAACACCGGGCGGTTACGGATGAGCTTGACCTGCCGAACCACGTGAACCGTTCCCTCGATGAAGTCCACGTCCTCGACCGCCAGTCCCAGCACCTCACCCTGACGCAGGCCGCAACCACCGGCCAGATCCACCATGGCCCGGTGACGCTCCGGTAGAGCCGAGCGAACCGCGAACACACGGTCACGCGACCATGGAACGATCCGGCGGGGATCGAGCTTCGGAGCCCGTACCGACGACGAACGGCAAGGGTTCTCGGCGATCACTCGGTCATCGACAGCCGCCGTGAGCATCGTGGAGAGATTCGCGAAGATCACCCGCTGATAGGCGGGCGCAACTCCCCCATCCTGCAGCTTCCGCAGCCACTCCCTGATGTGCGTCGGCCGAAGCGAGCCCAGGGTGCGACTCCCCAGGTACGGCAGGATGTGCAGGCGAATGCGCCGCTCGGTACCCACGAAGGTACCGGGATCCATGGTGAGCGACGCCAACCACCGCTCCGCGTGCTGTCGAACCGTGAGGCGACCGGCTTGCGGGTCGATGTACTGCCCGCGCGCCATGTCCGCCTCAACCTGCGCAAGCCACTGCTCCGCGAGCCGCTTCTGGCGGTCCGGGAAGCTCTTGGACTTCTCGGTGCCGTCCGGGCCGACGTACCGGGCGCGGTAACGCAGGCCGACGCCGTGGCGGTCGGTTTTGACCTTGCGGGTCTTGCTGTCCGGGCCGGTCTCGGTCCGATACCAGCGGTCTTGGATGTGGCCAGCCATCAGGCGGCCTCCCCGAGCTGGGAGTCAATCCATGACCGTACGTCGGTCGGATCGAAGCGGAGGTGCCGGCCGACGCGGAAGCCGCGGGGACCAGTGCGCTTACGGCGCCACTGGTAGACCGTCTCGACGCTGGGCAGCTCGAACATCTCGACCAGGTCCTCAGGGGTGAGGAACCGGTTCGGCAGCTTTGCGGCCATGGTCAGGACTCCCTTTCGTCGGTGAGTTGGTCGCGTAGGGCTTCGCGGGCGGTTTCGCGGTTGAGCTGGAGGTCGCGGGCGATGGTGGCGGCGAGGGCGGATTCGCCGGGGGTGTGGCCGTGTCCGGCGTACTGCCAGTCGGCGAGGACGAGGACGGTGTCCGGCTCGGTGTCGTCGAGGCCGAGGGCTTCGTGTTCCTGGGCGGCGCGGTAGTCGGCGCGTGCCTGGCGGAGGGCGCCGAGGGTGGTGGAGTAGCGGCGGGACTTGGTGGAGAAGTGGCCGCGGAAGCCGAGCATGTGAGCCCAGGCCCACAGCCGCCGGTCCGGGTAGAGGGGGTCGAGCTTCTTGCAGGCTTCGATCAGGCGGCGGGTGTGGTCGGGGACGCCGTGGCGGTCGAGCTCGGACAGCTCGCCGATGCGGCGGTCGAGGGTGCCGGTGTTCTCGGCGGCTTTGGTGGCGTACTTGGCGACGTAGGAGGCGACCGCCTGCTCGGTGATGTCGGAGCCGTCCCCGAACGCCTTGACCGGCCGTACGTCGAGCTGTCGGCCCCAGCGGAAGGTCCGGGCCGGTTGGTCGTCGGCGGCGGGGAGGGAGACCGAGGTGTAGGAGTGCGCGGCGGCGGCGCGGATCGCGTCGGCGAGCAGGTCCACGGTCGCCCACGCTGGTGGCGGGGTGTCCGACCCGTCGGCTCCGTCGAGCCGGATCACGGCGTGGAAGTGGACGGCGCCGCGCTTTTGGAACTCGGCGACCTTGCCGTAGGACAGCCGGGCCGATTCCTTCAGCTCGCGTTGGGTGATGCCGGCGCGGGCGGCGATCTCGCGGCGCAGGCGGTTGGTGAAGCGCTGCCACAGCTGCCCAGCGTGGTTGTTGAACAGCACGGCGCCCGCGTAGTCGTAGGTCGCTGGGTCGAGTGCGGTGCCCAGTTCCCGGGCGTCCGGGGGGTGGCGGGTGCCGCAGCGGCAGGCGCCCCGGTCGGGCCGGTTGTGGACCGGGCCGAACGAGGGCGCGGTGAGGGTGGCGAAGACACGGGGGTGATCGCGGACGGTGGCGGGGATGTCGCGGCGGTCGTCTCCGACCAGGCCAGCGCGGATGAGGTGGTACGTGTCGCCCGCGTAGGTCCAGGCGCAGGCGGGGCAGCGGGAGGCGCGGCGGTTGCCGCAGGCGACGCGGAGCCGTCCGCCCGGCTCGTTCTCGGTGGAGTAGTGGTGCAGCACCTCGCCGGTGGTCTTGTCCTTGTGCAGGACCCAGCCGCGCAGGTGGATGGGGTCGGCGCAGCCGCCGGTGCGGCGGATCTGGTCTTCCCACCGGTGGTAGTCGGAGGCCGAGGCCACCCTCAGCAGGTCGCCGAGGGTGGTCGGGTCGAGCAGCAGATCAGGCACGGGCGCCCTCCCGGTCGCGGCGGGCGGGGACGGTGCCGGTGCCCTGACAGGCCGGGCAGTGTGCCGTGATGGTGCGCAGGTGGCCACGCGGGTCGCGGCCGCCGAGGGTGATGGCGACGGAGGCGAAGCCGTCGCAGGCCGGGCAGATCCTCGGCGCGGGCGGGGTGTGCTGGGTCATGATGGTGGTTCCTTTCGATTGCGGTTGGAAGGAACGGCCCCGGGTGGCGGCGTGCTTGGCGGCTTGTGCGCCACCCGGCGGCCGGTCAGCGAGGGGCGCGGGAGCCCCGGCGGCCACGGCCCTTGGCCGCGTACATGGCCGCATCGGCGGCGAGGGCATCGGTCAGGGCGGGCACCGGCAGTTCGGCGACGAGGCAGGTGCCGACCGAGGCGGCCAGCGGCAGCGACGCGTCCTCGTAGTCCAGCGGCCGGTGCAGTGCCGTGGTGAGCGTGTCGAAGTCGGCGGCGGTCAGGTCCTGGACGACAGCGACGAATTCGTCTCCGCCCAGGCGTCCGGCGGTGCCGTGGCGTCCGCACCAGGCGCGCAGCCGGTGGGCAGTGGCGACGAGGGCGGCGTCCCCGGCAGCGTGGCCGTGGGTGTCGTTGAGGATCTTGAAGTGGTCGAGGTCGACCAGGAGGACGGCGGCGTGCGGGTGCCGACGGATGCAGTGTTCGGCGCGGGCGGTCCATCCGGCGCGGGTGTGCAGGCCGGTGAGCGGGTCACGGCGGGCGGAGGCGAGGCGGCGGGTGAGGATGCCGCTGTGCACGGCCCAGCCCAGTAACGGCGCGAGACTCGCGGCGAGCTGCAAGTCCATGGGTGCTCTCCCTTGGCGATGGCGGTTGGAAGGAACGGCCCCGAGTGGCGGCGTGCTTGGCGGCTTGTGCGCCACCCGGCGGCCGGTCAGCGGCGGTGCTGGGCGGAGGCGAGCGAGCGGACAACCAGGGCGCACACGGCGACCGAGGCGCCGGTGACGGCGACCGCGAGGAGCATGGAGACCAGAACGGCGCCGACGACCAGGACCACGGCGGTGCCGCCGCCGACCAGGGCGAGCACGGTGCCCGGGGTGAACTGCACGACCGGGCGGGACGGCGCCGGGGCTACCACGGGCGGCGGGGGCGGGGTGCCCGGGGTGATGGTGGTCGGCTCGACGACGACGGGCGGGGTGACCGTGCCGGTGGGCTGAGGCATGGTCGGGAGCTTGGGCCGGAGCATGAGCGGGTCTCCTTTCGCGGGTTACTTGACGGCGGTGTCGATGACCGGGGCCAGGAGGCTGTCGGCGAGGAGGTAGCCACCGAGGAGCAGGACGGCGACGAGCCACCAGGGCGGGCGGATGAGCTTGACGCCCAGGGCTCCGACGCAGAGCAGGGCGAGCCAGAGCGGGACCTGCATGGCGGTGGCCTCCTAGCGGACCTTGCAGCGGTGGGTGCGGGCGGCGAGCTGGGCGGCGGACTGGCTGGTGTAGTCGGCGGACCAGCCGCAGCCGTCGGAGCTGCACACGGCGGCGTGCTTGGTGGTGCCGTGGCGGTCGCGGTGGGTGCCGATCTGCACCGGGCCGATCCGCATCACGGAGTGGAAGAAGTCGCGGGCGGGCATGTCAGTCGGTCTCCTCTCGGGTCGTGGCCGGGTTGGGGAAGCTGGCGCGGATACCGGCGGCGGTGGCCGGGTCGGTGGTGCGCTGGGCGGCTTCCTCGGCGAGCAGGTGGGCGAGGTAGGGCCGGTTGGCGGCGGTCATCTCGCGGGCGCCGTCGAGGTAGTCGGCGGCGGTCAGGTCGGCCGGGTCACGGACCATCAGCTGTTCCTCCCTTGGGTCAGGCGAGTTGGGCGGCGATGGCGTCGGCCAGGTGCGGCGGGACGCCGAGGCGGACGCGCAGCGTGTCGGTATCGATCCGGGCGCCGGTGCGGGCGTGGTGGTCGTCGGCGACCTTGCGGGCGTGGTCGACCAGCGCGGCCGGGACCGGCACGGCCGGGGGCGGTTCGGCTGTGGGCAGGGCCGGGGGTTCCCCGGGCGCCGGGACCGCGACGGGTTCGGGCACCGGGTCCGGCTCGGCGACGGCGGCCGGTCCGGGCTCCACCTCGGGCACGGGGTCCGGATCCGGGGTGGCGGGTGCCGGCGGAGTGGAGGAGCGGTCCGTGGGTGAGTGGGCGAGGAGGGTGCCGCCCATGAAGGCCAGGGCGGGCCAGGCGGCGACGAGGATGCGCAGCCAGGCGGGAACGTCGTTCAGGTCGAGCAGTCCGGCGGTGGCGACGTTCGCGCCGAGCGAGGCGACCAGGGCGATGAGGAACCAGCACCAGGCCAGCCGGGACGGCCCGTCGGTGCGCAGCCGACGCCAGGCGGCGACCAGCAGCAGGTCCACCGAGATGGGGTAGGCCCAGGCTTTCCAGCCGTCCTGTCCGGCTGCGGCGGCAAGGTCGTGCAGGTGGGCGAAGGAGAGCGCCCCGGCTATGACGGCCTGGACGAGCACGGCGTCGACGCGGAGAGCGGGGCGGGTCATCACGGCTCCTTCCTGTGATGAGGCATGGCGGGGGTAGGGACTTGGCGCGAAGGGCGGTCGCGCCGACCGTGGAAGGGGATGGGTCAGGCGGTGGCGGGGGCTGTCTTGGACAGCGGCACGCGGGCCGAGGGCAGCGAGGCGGCCACGGGCCGGTAGGCGGCCAGGGCGGGCAGGTCGGGGGTGTTGTCGGCGTACTTGTTGCAGATGTTGACGGCCTGGCGCAGCGAGGTGTGCGGGGCGCGGATGCGGTGCCAGCCGCCGGTGGAGTCCCCGGCGATGGCGATACCGCGCGTCTCGGCCGGGATCTGGATGGCGGCCAGGACGGCGTCCGGGGCGATGTCGCCGAAGGCCATGTTGGCGGAGGTCTCGTCGTTGACGCGGTGGGCGGTGCGGCCGGTGAGCTGGGCGCGGAGCATGGTGATGCCCTTGCCGAGTTCGGAGCCGAAGCGCTGCCCGCAGATCTCCAGGTAGATGCCAGCGGCGCGGCCGAGCTGGGCCAGGCGAACCAGGGCGGTGATGATCCGGTCCCGCCGCTTCTCCTCGTCCTTGCTGGCGAAGAGGGCGAGTTCGGCGACCTCGTCGACCAGGACGACCACCGGCACCGGCCGCACATCTTCGGGCAGGTCCCAGATGTCGGCGGCGATCTCCGCATCCGGCACCGCGACACTGATCCGCTGCTCGGCCCGGATGAGCTGATAGACGCTCTCCATGTGGGACACCAGTGCCTCCAGCAGTTCCAGCGCAGTGTCCGGGTTGTCGGCGAGGGCGGAGAACCGGCGGGCCAGCGGGAACAGCTCGACTCCTTGCTTGCAGTCGATGCCGACCAGGGCGACATCATGCGGGGCGAGACCGGCGACGAGGTTGCGCTGGTAGACGGACTTGCCGGATTCCGTGGCCCCGAGGGTCAGGCCGTGCGGGACGGCCCGGTAGTCGCGGTAGTGGACCGAGCCGTCCTCCCGCAGCGCGACCGGGACGCGCATCGGGCGGGTGTCGAGGCGGGCGGGCATCTGGACCCGCTTGAGCACGTCGTAGCCGGTCATCCGTACCTCGACGATGCCCGAGCGCAGCTCACGGGAGGTCACGCCGTACATCCCAAAGGAGTGGCGCAGCCGGTCCGAGGCGGCGGCGACGTCGAAGGCATCCTGTCCCGGGCGCAGTCCCAGCCGCAGGACCAGGCCGGTGCGGGTGGGCCGCAGCCGCAGGATGCGCGGCGGACGGGACTCCGGCGCGGGACGGTTGGTCATCCGGGCCAGCGTCAGGCGCCAGCGCGGGGGCGGGACCGTCAGGCCGCAGGCGTCCATGACCGTGGCGTAGCGGATCAGGACCCGCAGGACGGCGAGGGTAACTCCGAAGGTCAGCCAGTACCAGGCGGGGTGCCGCCACCGCAGGAGACCCGCAGCGGCGACGACCACCAGCAGTAAGACCGTCGGCCACGTCACGGCTCAGGCCGCCTTCGAGGCCGAGCCCGCAGCGGCCAGCGAGGTGACAGCGACCGCACGGAAGGCGATCCCGTGCCGCTTCTGGCCGTTGAACTCGTTCTCCCACGCCGAGGCGACCAGGCCGGTCAGGGCCACGGGAGTGCCCATGGTCAGGTCCTCGGAGACGCCGGGCTGCGGGACGGTGAGCTTGAGGATCTCGACCTCGTCGGGCGTGGAGAACATGACCTCGACGACCATCAGGGTGACGCCGTCCTTGTCGGTGGCGATCTCACCGGTCCGGCGGTCCTTGACCTTGGGCTGCGGGGCCTTGGCCACCATCACGGTGGCGTTGGAGGTGTCGACGGGAATCTGACGCATGATGGAACTCCCTTTCGGAGGGGTGGGAGCGGCGTACTTGCTTGGCGGTGGGTCGCCGCTCCTGTGCGTTGGCGGAAGCCCGCAGCGCAGCCGCAGGCTTTGCGCGCTCTCATCTGGTGCGCACCAGTAGGTTGCATCTGGTGCGCGCCAGAAGTCAAGCGCTGTCGCAGCTCGGGCGCTTCAACTGCCCTTGCTGCGACAGTTCCAGGGAAGCGCTCACGCCAACGCCCCGGTAGCCAACAGGGGTTAACAGGAGTCCGGTTAACCCCTGACGACCTGCGTTGATGTGAGGCATGCTGCTGTTACGGCTCAACACCCATACGCAGGACGGCACTAGGCGATGAACGGGCTCAAGTCAGCAAGGACCGCGCGTGAGTGGTCACAGGAGCGCCTAGTTCGAGAGATCGAACGCCATGCGCGCCAACACATGCTCACCGTGGCATCGACGGCGAGTCTGCGGGTGTACGTCTCGGAGTGGGAGAACGGCCGGCGCCCCATCTCCGCGCGGTACGCGAAGATCCTTCGTGTCCTGCTCGGTGTCACGGACAACGAGCTGACCGGCAAGCCGGAGGCGTCGCCTGCCGTCCCCGCGGCTGACGGTTACGACGAACTCATGAGCCGTATCGATGCGGCCCGCAGCGTCAGTCTGACGATGGTCGAGGCATTCATGGACCAAACAGAGCTACTCCGGACCATGGACCGGCAGCTGGGTGCCGCGAGTCTGGTCGACCAGATGACCGCGCATCTGTCGACCCTTGAGGACGCTCTCACGTTCGCCGTGCTTCCCGAGGCTCGACGCCCGGTCGCCCGAGCGTTGGCCGGGGCGGCGACCCTGGCCGCCTGGCAGGCGCTCGACGTCGGCGCGGTTGAACGAGCCTGGCGGCACTACGAGCTGGGCAAGCGAGCGGCTCAGGAAGCCGAAGAACCGATGTACCTGGCCCACGCCACGGCAGAGCAGGCGTACGTACTTTGCGACGCCGGACGCCCATCCCTGGCGATCGGGCTGATACGGGACGCGCAGCGACTCGGCGGCAAGGCCATGTCCCCACGTCTCAGGGCCTGGCTGTATGCCGCCGAAGCCGAGATCTGTGCCCGGTCCGGGCTCCAGGACGAGTGCCGACGGGCGCTTGACAACGCAGTGCGGTGCCTGCCGCCGGGAGAGGAGGCCCGGGACCCAGACATGCTGAGCATTTTCCTGAACGCGGGGCACCTTGCCAGGTGGCGCGGTAACGCGCTGGCGCTGATAGGTGATGACGACGCGGTAAGCAACCTCTACTCCGCGCTGGAGACGGCCGACCCGACGTTCATACGGGCATCGGCCGGACTGCGCTGCGATCTCGCGCAGGCCCACCTTGCCCGCGGCGAGTACGACCAGGCGCACGAGCATCTGCGGCAGGCCCGATTGGTGGCGAGCCGGACCGGGTCAGTGCGCCATCGACGGCGGATCGAGCAGCTCACGCAGTGGTTGTAGGCGAAGCGCCGGCGCCTCGGGAGACGAGCACGTGCAGCAGGGCGACGAGGGTGCCCGAGCCCATGAGTTCGCCGCGTGCCATCAGACCGGGAATGTCGGCGAGGGGTACCCAGGCGATGTGCCCGGCTTCCTCGAGGTCGGTCGGTTCGCCTACCAGCTTCGCGCCCTGGCCCACGTAGATCTCATGCGGTGAGTCGACCATGCCGACCATGGGCTGATAGGTGACCACGTGCTCCAGGAAGTTGGGCCGCCAGCCGGTCTCTTCCTCGAACTCACGCATGGCCGTCTGCAAGGGATCTTCTCCCTCGTCGACGATCCCCCCGGGGAGCTCCCAGCCGAAGGACTGCGGGACGAAGCGGTAGCGCCACATCATCAGGACGCGGTCCTGGTCGTCGATGACGGCGGCGATGGCCACGTGGTGCAGGCGTACGACGTGATGTTCGAAGCGGTTCACGCCGGGCGGCTCGACGTCGACGAGTGCGAGCTTCACCCAACGGTTGTCGTACAGCGTCCGCTCACCATGGATCTGCCAGGGCTCGACATCTGTCGGCGCCTCGGTCGTCACGGACCGATCAGGGACACGGTAGGAACTGCGGCCGTGCACCTCGACGACGTGCTCAGCCACGAGCTTGGCCAACACCTGGCGCAGTGCCGTACGGCCGATGCTCAACTCTTCTGACAGGGTCCGCTCGGACGGGAGCCTGGAACCTGACGAGTACTTGCCCGTCGCGATCCACTCGCGAATCGTGCGGTACACCCGCTCCGACTTGGGTCCCATCCGCTGAGCACGCTCCCGTTGCCTAGTTGTCTTGGTCGATCCAAGCGTAGCCACCTACTCACGTGAGGAGGTAGCCCCGATGGAGACGGCCAACAGCCAGAAGCGCGGTAAGACTTTCTCTACTTCATCAAGCACCCGTCGTCGCTTCGCTCCTCCGGGCGGGCGCGGGCGGCCGGCGGCGCCCGCGCTCATGTCTCCGCCCCGCTCGGCACCGCCGGCCGCCCGCCCCCGCCCAAGAGGCAGGCACACGGGCATGAAGCGGGAGACACCCTCTGTGGCTGGGGCGGTCGGCTCCACGGCTTTAGGCAGCCACTTTGGGGCGAGCCTCGAAGATCATGGCCCCAACGTCGTGCTTTAACGGGCAGGTCCACAGACTGCCCGACTCGCCGGAAGCTTACGGGGCCATGATCACTCGCCCCAAAGCAGCTCCAGCCCAAAGCCGCTCCACCGACCTACGCAAGTTCGCCTTACGCAGGCGGATGATCCCTTAGCCTGCTGTTACTGAACGCCAGAGCAGCGAGGGGGCTCTCATGTCGGAAGCAACCGAGAACCAGTCGATGCCTTTCGAACCAGACGAAATCTCCAAGATTGAACGGTCTCTTAACCTGAGGCACGTCGACACAGACGAAGGTTTTCTGGTCTTCGACTCTCCAGAAAGGAACGGGCTGCGTCAGCGGGAGGCAGCCATACCCTTCGATGTGGCCTCAGAAATCCTTGAAGCAATTGAACGTGGGGCTGAGAGGATGGAAGAGTATGAAGGATGGATCGACCCCCAAAGAGGGTTCGCTGAATTCGAGGTCAGACAACAAGGGATGACCGCCTTTAGAAGTTCCACCATCGATCAGTTCACATTTGAGCTTCATCCATGCACCCACACACACGCATTTGTTCCGCCATTCATGCACAACGAAGACCGCGACCTCGTTTCTACAGTAATTCGCGTCTCTTCAAATGACGGCTCAACCTGCATCGAAATATCACGAAACTCTGCCCTCTGCTTCCCCCTGATGCCCCTGAACGTAGAGGCCAGAGGACGCACCCGCACCCAGACAACCCTGAAGGTCTACCTCGCAGGGGCCACAGAGAAAGCGGAACTCGTACGCAAATCTCGGGAGTTGGCAAATTCTTTCCTTTTCGAGCTCAACGTTCGCCACAGGTGCCCATACTCTTTGCGCCCCAGACTGGAAAGCCCTTCTTATAGGCGCCGCGGCACACCGATAAGCTACACGGTTAGATTTCCAAAAACCCCGATACCTGACAATATCGCTACACTATTCTCCATACCTAGCGATTTCGCAATGCGCGGCAACCACACCCTGTTCCACCTCTCCTACTATCAAATCCTGGAGCATTATCTACCTGCGGTTCACAAACGGGAGACAGTGAGAAAAGTGCGCAGGATATTGCGATCGCTGGATTTCGACGAAGAAAAAGACTCGTCCGTGCTGCAGATCCTTAATTCCGTGGAACGATCGCGCGGAGCGAGCGAGGGCGAGCAACTCCAAACCCTAATCGAGGAGTGCATCTCGGAAAGCAAGCTCCAAGAATTCTTCTCACTGGATCATGGTGGCCACTTCGGCAAGAGCGGCCCGATATCCGGAATTCCTGCCATCCATCCGAAGAGCGGAGAGTCTTTGGCTTCCCAGGTGGCTAAAAGGATTTACGCCCTCAGAAATAGAATTGTGCATGCGAAGGATGACGTTCGCTACGCCGAGTCCAAGGTGCTGCTACCGCTCAGCCACGAGGCACTGAGGCTCTATCCTGACATTGAACTTGTGCGGCTCCTGGCGATCGAGGTCATCGTCGACAATCGATAACTGGACGGTCCGGCAGCGTCGCTGAGTGTCTAACTGCGTGACAACGCAGGCGCACAGCGGCGGACACGCGCGGACGCCTGCGAACCATTGCAGCAGGTGAGGGGCACAGCGCCCCAAGGGCAGACGCTTACCCAAGTTGCTTCGGGACGAAGAGGTCGACACCCCGCCCTCCCCTGGATTTAATGATCGGCGGTGGGGTGGAGGGCGGGTTGGCCCATGTTGAAGGCGGGGGAGCAGGTATGCCGGTCCAGACTGTGCCCATGCGGCCGACGGTCGGCACGTATGTGCTCATGGCGATATGCACCGGCGTCGCGGCCCTGCTGCTGGCGACGCTCTACCTGATCTACCGGGACATGGCGATCGCCGGGGGCTGCGGATCACGGTACGGCGTGACCTGTTCTGCAAAGCAGTCAGCGCACGTCATCGCGGCCCTCGTACTGCTGCCGGCCTCAATCGCGTGTGTCTTGTTCCTGAACGGGGTTGTCTTCCGTCCCTACCGCCGAGGGCACGAGGCGTACCGGCTCGTCATGCCGCTCCTGCTCGCGTCTGGCGCTGTGGAATTGTTCGCAGCGGATGTCCCACTGGGTGGCGCAGCCCAGTTGCTGGCGGCTGTTGGGGTTCTCCTCGCCTTCCGCAAGCCAGTCGGTGTTCGGGGGATGGTGTGGGGGCTGAACCGGGACCGGCTCAGGGTGCTGGCGACCGATCCCGAGGGGGAGCCGTTGTCCACGGGGCAGAACGTACTCTTCGTGTGTGCCAACGCCGCCGGGTTGGCTTTGGGGCTGTTGGGGGCTGACCGGCTGTTCTCGTCGCTCGGATGACCGGGGTGCGCTGGCGAACTCCAGGCGTCTGCAGGTCATCCAAGGAGGTCACGTCTGCAATTGACATCCACGGATGACATCAACGACAGCGGATGACCGTGGCAGCGGGCGTATCGGGACGGCCCCTTCGTCGCGAGATGGGCCCGGTCCAGCAGGGCGGCGCGAGGCCGTTGATCGAACTCCTAAAGCGGATGTCAGCCCACCTGGCCCGGCTCGAACGGGCTGGCCCCCTCCACAACGGGCCGGTGCTGCGGGTCTACAGCTGCCGGCCGACGCAGGCAGGGTAATCGTAGATCAGGGCTGAGTGCTGCCGCACTGCGGTTTCCCGTGGGACTACCTGGGCCCGGGCCGTCTCTGGGCCGTCCAAGGTCAGCCGACGCCAACCAACAACGACAGAAGCCCACGGCATCTGAACTGGTCAGAGCCGTGGGCTTCCTCAGCCTCGCTGGTCAGCGAGACCCGTGATCAGTAGACCGGCTTGTGCGGCTCGATCTGGTTGACCCAGCCGATCACGCCGCCGCCGACGTGCACGGCGTCCGCGAAGCCCGCGGACTTCAGCACGGCGAGAACTTCCGCACTGCGGACACCCGTCTTGCAGTTCAGGACGATCTTCTTGTCCTGCGGGAGGCTCTCCAGGGCGGAGCCCATGAGGAACTCGTTCTTCGGGATCAGCCGGGCGCCCGGGATGGAGACGATCTCGAACTCGTTCGGCTCGCGGACGTCGATGATCTCGATGTTCTCACCGTCGTCGATCCACTCCTTGAGCTGCTTGGGAGTGATCGTCGAGTCGGCGGCGGCCGCCTGGGCCTCCTCGGAGACGACGCCGCAGAAGGCCTCGTAGTCGATGAGCTCGGTGACGGTCGGGTTCTTGCCGCAGACCGCGCAGTCGGGATCCTTGCGGACCTTGACCTGGCGGTACTGCATCTCCAGGGCGTCGTAGATCATCAGGCGGCCGACCAGCGGCTCGCCGATGCCCGTAAGGAGCTTGATGGCCTCGTTGGCCTGGATGGAGCCGATGGACGCGCACAGCACGCCCAGGACGCCGCCCTCGGCGCAGGAGGGGACCATGCCGGGGGGCGGCGGCTCCGGGTAGAGGCAGCGGTAGCAGGGGCCGTGCTCGGACCAGAAGACGGAGGCCTGGCCGTCGAAGCGGTAGATCGAACCCCACACGTACGGCTTGTTCAGCAGCACGCACGCGTCGTTGACCAGGTACCGGGTCGCGAAGTTGTCCGTGCCGTCGACGATCAGGTCGTACTGGCTGAAGATCTCCTTCACGTTGTCGGCCTCGAGCCGCTCCTGGTGAAGGACCACGTTCACGTACGGGTTGACGCCCTTGATGGTGTCGCGCGCGGACTCGGCCTTGGGGCGGCCGATGTCGGACTGGCTGTGGATCACCTGGCGCTGCAGGTTCGACTCGTCCACCTCGTCGAACTCCACGATGCCGAGCGTGCCGACGCCGGCCGCGGCCATGTACATCAGACCCGGCGAACCCAGCCCGCCGGCACCCACAAAGAGCACCTTGGCGTTCTTCAGCCGCTTCTGCCCGTCCATACCCACATCGGGGATGATCAGGTGGCGGGAGTACCTGCGGACCTCGTCTACGGTGAGCTCGGGAGCCGGCTCGACCAGGGGTGGCAGCGACACGGGGACTCCGTTGGTCGGTCAAACACTACGGTTGTTCTTGTCGTAACACTGCCACGGCCTTCTTCATTCCGAGACACCTCGTCCGATCCGCGAGACGATTTCGTCCCAGTAACCGGGCATGTCCTCCCAGGGGCCAGCCGTGCCGTCGCGGTCGGAGCGGTCGGTGAACCAGATGGTCGCCGCCCCCTGCCAGCGGGCGATGCGCAGCGCCTCGTCGAGGTGACCGCGCGGGAGGCCGTGCACGAAGTGACAGAAGCGCTCGGGCGGATGGTCGGCGGTCCACTCCGCGGCCTGCGACCAGCGGTAGTCGCACCACGGGCCGCGGAAGGTCACCAGTTGGTCGGCGTTCTCGGCGTAGCCGGGATGCGGGTGGGTGCCGTGGCCGAGGACGATATGGGCATCGTCGCGCACGGCCCGCAGCGCGCCGATCGTACGGCGGACCTCGGGCAGCCCGGCGCGGTCGGCGGGACAGCGGTCCAGCAGGAAGCCGTCGGCGCGGTACCACTCGACGTACCGCCGCGCTTCGGAGATCAGATCGGTGAAGGACCGGGCGCCGTACGCGGCTTCGAGGTGGCCGAGGACGCGGACGCCCGCGTTGCGCAGCCGTCCCGCCGCTTCCAGGCAGTGCGGGTCGGGCTGGACGCCGGGGCCGTCGGCGACGTTGAGGACGACCCAGTGCAGGGGCGTGCCGGGCCGGGTGGGTTCGCCCCACTCGGCCCGGGCGAGAAGGGGGTGGGCCCAGCCGGGGACTCCGAGTCCGGTGCGCAGTCCAGTGCTCGAGATGCCCATGGCGGTGCTGGTCAGATACGGCATGCCGCCTCCATCCAGATGTCGGCGAGGGACTCTTCGAGGTTGATCCGGGGCCGCCAGCCGAGCCGGTCGCGGGCGGTGCGCACGTCGGCCTGCTGCCAGCTGCCGCAGCCGTCGGGGTACGGGTACGCGACCGGGGCGGGGTGGTCCGACTCGGTCCGGGGGTGCCCGATGGCGGGCCTGAGGTGGCCGCCGGGCGGGCCGTCGAGTTCGTGGAGGGCGCCGCCGTATCCGGCGACGCGGGCGAGGATCGCCGCCGCGTCACGCAGCCGGACGGCGCGGCCCGAGCCGATGTTGATGGCGCCCTGGGCGGCCGAGAGGGAGGCGGCATGGACGGCGCGGGCCACGTCGCGGACGTCGACGAAGTCGCGCTGGACGCCGAGACCGCCGAGTTTGAGGTCGCTGTCGCCGGACTGCATGGCGCGGCGCATGGCCTCGGCGAGCCGGCCGAGGGGCGAGCCGGCCGGGGTGCCGGGTCCGGCGGGCGAGAAGACCCGGAGCACGACGGCGTCGAGGCCGGAGCCGAGAACCAGTTCGGTGGCGGCGAGTTTGCTGACGCCGTACGGGCCGCCGGGGCGGGGCACGGCGTCCTCGGCCGTGGAGGAGCCGGGCTGGCTGGGGCCGTACTCGGAGCTGCAGCCGATCTGCACCAGGCGGGCACCGCAGCCGCTGCGTCGCAGGGCCTCGCAGACGGTGGCGACGGCGACGGTGTTGTGGCGGGTGAGCTCGCGGGCGCCGCCGCGGGTGGCGCCCGCGCAGTTGACGACGACGCCGGGGTGGACCGCGTCCAGGAAGCGGGTGAGCGCTCCGGGGCTGCCTGCCGCGAGGTCGAAGCGGACGTCGGCGTCGTCGCCGCGGCCCAGCGCGGTGAGCTGGACGGCCGGGTCGGCGAGCAGGCGATCGGCGACGAAACGCCCGAGGTATCCGTTGGCTCCGATCAGCAGAACCCTCATCGGGCGGCTCCCGGGGTGTGCGCTCCGGTGGCTCCGGATGCTTCGGACGCTCCGGATCGGGCGGTGATCATCTGGTGTTCTCCTTCTAGGGGATGGTGCGACGGGCTCCGGCGGTGGGTCGCGGGCCTGCACTGGGTCGGGCGCCTGTGGCCGGCGGGCGAACGCGGGCGGCGCCCGTGGCTGCGGCCTTGCGAGGGGCACGCAGGGGTGGCCGGGACCGGCCCCGCGTTCCTCACGGCTGCCGCTCCGCTCCCGCATGGGCGGAGGCCCGGGTCAGCGTGCGGGTCGCGTGCAGGAGGAGGGCCACGGCGGCGGCTCCGCAGGCGATGGCGGGTACGCCACCGGGGCCCCAGGCGGCCACGAGGGTGTCGACCGGGGTGGCGAGGGCACCGCAGCCGGGCAGGCGGGCGGTGAGGACGGTGGCCTGGGCCGTCACTTCGGCCGCGGCCGCGGCGCCGAGGGCGACGGCCGGGGCGTGCGTGAAGCCGTGCGTGGTGAGGAGGCGCGCGAGCAGCAGCAGCGCGCCCAGTGTGAGGGCCTGGGCGTAGCCGACGGGCTCGTTCAGGACCGCGCCGCACGCGGCGAGCAGGACGGCCAGGGCGCACAGGAACAGGCCGAACGTGCCGAGGAGCAGGGGACGTACGGACGCGGCGAACTCCTCGAGGCCCCGGCTGACCGTCACCTTGCGCCGGGCGCCCACGGCGAAGAGGTGCGCGGTCCAGGCCGCCGGTCCGCAGGCCAGGGCGAGGGCCAGCACGGGAGCGGTGGTCAGGGGCCAGGCCCCGGCCGCGGTGCCGTCGGGCAGTCCGTCGGGCCCGCCGCCGACGGCCGCGCCGAGCAGGCCGTCGCCGAGGAGGGCGTAGCCGAGGAGCCAGCACGTCCATGTGCGGGTGCCGGGCGTGTGCGGGCCGGGGGACGTACGCCGTTCGGCGCTCAGCGGGCCGCGGCGCAGTACGGCGCGCAGTGCCAGGCCCATGGCCACGACGCCGAGCGCGGCGACGCCCAGCCGCGTCCGGCCCCCGGTCAGGCGCAGCCCGGCCACGGCGGCCGCGCACAGGGCGCCGGGCAGCAGGCCGAACGCGACCAGGCCGAGGCCCAGCCGGGGTACGGCCGCGGCCTCGTGCCGCGGTGGTGTCTCGGCGTCTCGGCTGATCCGGGCGTACATCTCCTCGGCGAGTGAGAAGACGTCACGGTGGCGGAAGCGGGCGGCGGTGCGGTCGGTGACTCCGTGCGCCTCCAGGCCCGCGGCGATCTCCAGGGGGTCGACGGCCCGTTCGCACATCTCGCGGTGACGGTGCATCAGCACCTTGACCGGGTCGGCCGCACCGCGCCGGGAGGGCACGGAGGGGCTCTGGTCGAGGGCGGGCCCGCCGAAGCCGTCGCCCGTACCGCTCCGGCCGGTCGGGGTGCCGAGGTGGTCTCCGGTTCGCGGGCCGGTCATCGGGGAGCCTCCGTGGTGGTCGTGGGGGCCGCGCACCCCGTCGGTGAGCCGGTGGTGGCCCAGCTGGGGCGCGAGCGTGCCGCGACGCGGTCCGCGGCCCGGGTCCAGCGGCCGGGCACGTGGGCCTCGGCGGGCGCGGCGAACGGAAGGGGCTCGCCGGTCTCGTCGAGAAGGACCCGCTGGACCGGACAGTGCGAGACGACCTCCAGGTAGATGCCGTGGAATGCCACGACGTTCTGCTCGATGGTGAAGAGTTCGAGCGCGCGGGTGCGGGCGGCGGCGCCCAGGCGCGCACGGCGCTCGGGGTCGCGAAGCAGGTTCACGCACACCTCGGCGAGCGCCCGCGGATTGCGCGGGGGCACGACCACTCCGGTGCCGCCGACGACCTCGACGACCGCGCCGACGTCGGTGGAGACCGTCGCACGGCCGCAGAGCATGGCCTCGACCAGGCCGAGCGGGAAGCCCTCGACCACGCTCGACAGGACGACCACGGCGCCCGAGGCGTAGGCGTCGGCGAGGCTCGGCACCTCCGGGCCGCCGATCTCCTCGAAGGACACCGGGTTGTCCCCGACGGTGTGCGGTCCTTCGGCCTCGTCGGGGAAGAGCTGGGCGGCGAGCGCTCTGCAGTGGCCCAGGTAGGCGGCTCCGTCGGAGCCGGTTCCCGCGCTCACGATCCGCAGCCGTGCCTTCGGTTCCTGCTTGCGGACCTCCGCGAAGGCGTGCAGCAGGGACACCAGGTCCTTGGCGGGCCCGACGCGGCCGACCCACACGAGGGTGTCGGGGTCGGCGGCCTCCGGCGACTCCCCGGCCTCGGCGAAGGGAGCCGCGTCCATGCCGGGGTGAACGGTGCGCAGCTTGGCGCGGTCGGCGCCGCAGCGCTCCTGCCAGCGGCGGGCGTGCGCGTTGCCGTGGGTGACGACGGCGGCCCGCCGGTAGATCTCGGCGGCGAGAGTGCCGTGGAAGGCGGCGAGCAGGGCCCGTACGGCCGGGGCGGTCCCGTCGGCACCGGCGGCGAGGTAGTGCGCGCGCAGTTGTACGCCGTACTCGGTGACCAGCAGGGGCACGCCGGTGAAGTGGTGGGCGAGCAGTCCGGACAGGGCCGCCGTGCCGCCGGCCGCCGCGTGGCAGAGGTCGGCCGCGCCGAGGCCGTCGTCCTCGTACCAGTCGAGCGACAGGAGGTTCAGCGCCTGCCGCAGATGCGCGGCGACCGCGAGCAGATCGGGGACGCGGGCCTCACGCGCCGCCCGCGGTGCGCCGGGCGCGCGGCAGGCGCGTTCCAGCGCGCGGACAGCGGCTTCCGAGCGCAGTGCGCCCGCCAGGCCGCCCTCGTCGCGGGCGAGTTCGGCCAGCCCGTACAGCGCGCTGCTGAAACGGTCCGCCTCACTTCCGGCGCCGTCCGCGCCCGCCGCCCTGCCGGGCTCGCCGAACTCGCGCAGATCGCCGCCACTCGCCGCGACCAGCGCCGACGCCAGTTCCCCGTAGCACTCGGCGAAGCGCCGGCGCGCACGCCGTCCGTACGTGGCCCCGTCGTCCTCGTCCGCCCACGGGGACGCGGTACGGACCCTGCTGACCTGTGGCGGCAGGGGCACCCAGCCCTCGTCCTCCTGCTGCCGGCTGCGGCT
The DNA here is from genome assembly GCF_042896465.1 of Streptomyces sp. NPDC001292. NCBI lineage: Bacteria > Bacillati > Actinomycetota > Actinomycetes > Kitasatosporales > Streptomycetaceae > Streptomyces > Streptomyces sp. NPDC001292. The sequence continues at coordinate 117,627 of NZ_JBIAXG010000005.1, read as the reverse complement.
GAGCGCGTAGAGGTCGAACTCGTGCCGTTCGAGCCCGCGCACGAGCCGTTCGCACCAGAGTCCGGCGTCACCGCTCACATACGGATAGCCACCTTCCGTCACCAATCCGATGCGCACGCGTGCACCCCCGATCTCCCGTCTGTCCCGTATGGGGAGCCGCCGTCGCACCGACGGCTCGCAGCGGGACGAACGTATGCGGACATGGCGGTGGCGCGATGGACGGTTGTCCATCGCGCCACCAAAAGGGGTGAACGGTCGTAACTTTCCCGTGCGGGCGGCGTTCCGTCGCGTCAGGAGATCAAAGAGGTCAACCGGACACGAACCGTCACGCCGGCGGCCGGTCCGGCAGGCCCGAGGTCAACTCCCCGGGTAGGGCCAGGCGTTGGGCAGGCAGTGGATTCCGTCGTGGTCCAGGAACTTCGTCTGCTGCTGCATGACGGGCGCCGGCATCCCGTCCTTGTCGCAGGTGACGTGGCCGTAGCCGAGCCGGTGGCCGACCTCGTGATTGATCAGCATCTGCCGGTAGGCGTACATCTCGTCGCCGTAGGTCCGGGAGCCCTGCGCCCACCGGTAGGCGTTGATCATCACGCGCTCCGTGGCGGCCGAGTCGCAGGAGACGTTGTCCACGGTGGTGTCCAGGCCGGACTTGGCGCACCACGTGGCGGTGGTGCCCGGGCTGGCGAGCGTGATGACGAAGTCGGGTCTGCCGGAGGAGACGCGCTCGAAGGTGCGGGCGCCGTCGTGGGACCAGCTGCGGTCGTCGTTGAGCGTCTTCTGCACCGCCGCGGCGAAGTGCTCGCCGTCCAGGCCGAGGCCCTGCTCCACGTCGACGCGGTAGGTGTACTTGCGCCCCTTGCCGGGCGCCTTGGCGAGGCCCGGGACGGCGTCGAACCGGCCGGAGCCCTCGAGAGTGGGGCTGAGCGGGTACTTCGTGCTCATCTTCTGGTCGTACGTCAGTGCCGACACCTTCGGCGGGGACGCCTTGCCGTCCGTGCCCGCGGCACCGGCGGTGTCAGCGGCGTCGGGCTCCGCCTGGTCGGTGGCGGACTGGGACAGCACCCCGGCGCCGGACTGGTCCTCGGCGACCTGTCCGGCGACGACGACGGCGAGCACGGTGGTGACGGCGGCGGCCGCGATGCCGGTGAACGTCTTCCCCTTGGTCGCGGTGTCCCGCGCGGGCTCGCCGCCCGGTCGCGCGGCGTCGTCCTGCACGCCGACCACCTCGGCCCGCCCGGCCGGGGCGGGCGGCGGAGCCACGGCCGGGTTCGTGGTGCGCGCGCCACCGCGGGGCCGGGGCGCGAAGACGTCGTCGTCCTCGTCGAAGGCGTCGAGATAGTCCTGCCGCGGCCCGGGGGGTGACGCCCGCCGCTGCCGGGGAATGGGAGCGCCGGCACGCACGGAGGCGGTTGCGGGAGCGGCGGAGCCATCGAGACCCCTCGAGCTGCCGAGACCGGCGGCCGTCGGCCCCTGCGCTCCGTTCCCCTCCTTGGCATGCGCTCCCAACCGGCCCCAGCCACCACCGGCTTCGCGCTGCTCCGGGTGCCCACCCCGTACCCGCGGAGTCCCGCCGGCCGGGGTTCCGTCAGGCCCAGGGGCCCTGCCCGCCGCCCGCGGAACTCCCCGCGCCGGCGTCCCGTCCGCGAAGTGCGGCATCCCATGGGGAGGGGTTCCGCCGTCGAAGCGCGGTGTGCCGTGGGCCGGCGTGCCGTCCTGGAAGCGGGGCCCTCCGTAGGCCGGGCCTGGGGCTTCGGTCCGCTGTCCAGGCACCGGGCCGGAATCCAGCCTCGCCCCCGACCCCTGCCCCGGCCGCCCGCCCGGGCCGCGCCAGGGCTCGGCGTCACCCCCGTACTCGCGGCCGTCCCGTGGCCCGTACCCCACCTGGGGTTCGCTGTCGTCCCGGCCGGTGCTCGTGTTCGCGGTCGTGCCCTTGGGCGCGGGCCCGCGGCGGCTGTGGCGTCCCACGTCGGCCCTCAGCCCCCCGCACCCGCGCGGAAGGAGGCTCCACCGCCGGCCTCCAAGCCGGAAGCACCGCCGACCGTCCCGGTACCCGGAGCGCCACCGCCGGTGTCCGCACCGGAGGCCCGGCCGGCCGTCTCGCCCGTGGAAGCCCCACGCTCGGCTTCGGCCCCGGCGGACTCGACGCCGGTCCGTGCGCCGCCCTCGGCCCCGGTGGCCGCTCCCGGTTCCGTCATCGATCCGGCCTCCAACTCTCCCGTGTCCAGCAGTAGTTCGCGGAACGCGGTAGCCACGGTCTCCGGGTACTCCATCATCGCCACATGGCCGGCGTCCGGCAGGGTGAGGAGACGGGAGCCGCGGAAGGCACGGGCCGCACGCTGGGCCATGCGGAAGCCGACGAGCTGGTCACGGCCGCCGTAGATCAGCAGCGTGGGCGCGAGGACCCGCTCGGCCTGCCGCCACAGGCCGTGCTGACCACCCAGCGTGTACGCGTCCACGATCCCGCGCGCGGAGCGCGACATCGCGTCCCAGAAGTATGGCAGTCGGAGCCTCCGCTCCATCTCCCACACCGCGTTGCGGAACCCCTCGGGCGTCACCCTCCCCGGGTCGCCGTAGCACAGGGCCATGACCCCGCGGACCCGCTGCTCCGCCGTCCACTCCCGGGTGAGCCGGTTGAACAGGGCGGTCACGCCGGGCACCGCGAGCAGGCCGGTCGGCACGGCGGTGCGCTGCACCCGGAGTTCGGGCAGCGCGGGCGAGACGAGCGTGAGCGTCCGCACGAGATCGGGCCGCAGCGCCGCGACACGTGTGGACACGGCGCCGCCCAGCGAGTTGCCCAGCAGGTGCACCGGGCCTCGGTCGGAGGCGTCCAGGAAGCGGATCACCGCACGCGCGTGTCCGGTGACGGAGTAGTCGCCGTCGTCCGGTGGCGGGGAATCGCCGAAGCCCGGCAGGTCGACCGCCTCGCCGTCGACGACACCGTCGAGCAGCGGCATCAGGGCGGACCAGTTCCGGGAGGAGCCACCGAGACCGTGCACGTACAGCGCGGGCGGCAGTCCCTCCCGCACGGGCGGCCGCGAGCGCACCGTCAGCGTGATGCCGGGCAGTTCGACCGAGCGCAGCCGTTCGCCCTCCTCGACCCCGACGGGCGTCACCCTCGGAAGAACGTTGGCGGGCGGCACGAAGGGCAGCTCGGTCGAAGACATGCGGGCAATGTTACGAGACGATCACGTAGTGACTCATGTGTTCGCCTGTGTCCGCCGTCACAGATTGTGCGCGCACAGGACCGCCGATCGGGTCGCGGATCGCATAGCGTCGCGATCGGGTGTCTCCTACGCTCATACAGAGGGCACCCGCACATGGCCCCTGCTCCTTCAGGGACACCCGCAGGGACATTCCGCAGCATTCCGCAGGAAGGGAGCCCAGCATGGCATTCGACCCCACCGATCCCGAGACGTTCGAGGACGACGACGCCACGGAGATCGCTGTCGAGGCCCCGGAGGGCGACGCCGCCGAGCAGCACGCGGACGTCGCGCCGGACCACGACGAACCCCTCACCGGGGACCCGGACCGCGCCAACGAGGCCGATCTCATCGAACAGGCGCGGGTCGTCTCCATCGACGAGGACGACTACCGGTGAGGGACGAGGCGTGCAAGGTGGCGCGTGAGGCGACGCTGGGGACGCATGACGGGAGAGACCGCCGCTGAGCAGGAGCAAAGCTTTGTGCCCACCTTGAGCCCGTTTAAAACCTTCTATGCCGCTTTTGTCGCCGTCCGGTCCGTGAAATCCTGCGCTCGCACCGCGCACACCACGGTTACCGAAAAGTACGATGGCGGCGCGGCGCACACCGCATGTGGACGACTTTGGGAGGCGGCGTGACAGCCATCGAGCAGACAGAGGCGGCACGCCCGCGAGGCACGCGCCTGCCGCGCCGTGCCCGACGGAACCAGCTGCTGGGCGCCGCCCAGGAAGTCTTCGTGGCACAGGGCTACCACGCGGCCGCCATGGACGACATCGCCGAGCGCGCCGGCGTCAGCAAGCCGGTGCTCTACCAGCACTTCCCGGGCAAGCTCGACCTCTACCTCGCACTGCTGGACCAGCACTGCGAGTCGCTCATCCAGTCGGTACGGGGCGCGCTCGCCTCGACCACCGACAACAAGCAGCGCGTGCGCGCCACGATGGACGCGTACTTCGCCTACGTCGAGGACGACGGCGGCGCCTTCCGGCTGGTCTTCGAGTCGGACCTGACCAACGAGCCGGCGGTGCGCGAGCGCGTCGACAAGGTCACCAACGAGTGCGCCGAGGCGATCTGCGACGTCATCGCGGAGGACACCGGGCTCTCGCGCGCGGAGTCGATGCTGCTGGCCTCGGGCCTCGGCGGACTCGCCCAGGTGGTGGCCCGCTCCTGGCTGCACAGCGACCGCAGCGTCCCGCGCGACCAGGCGGTCCAGCTGCTGGCGTCCCTGGCGTGGCGCGGTATCGCAGGTTTCCCGCTGCACGGCGCCGAGCAGCACCACTGAGCCCCAGCGGCACCACCGCACCCCGCCGGGGCACCGCCATACGAGGGTTCTGTTCCCACGGCTGTTCGCTCCTGGCGTTCCCGGGCCGAGCGTGTTCGTCCCCTCACCGGGCTAATGTGTGCTGGTACGGCGCGGAAGGTCGCGCACTTCACTGACCGTCGGAGGGACATAGCCGTGGAGGTCAAGATCGGCGTGCAGCACGCGCCCCGCGAGATCGTTCTGGAGAGCGGTCAGAGTGCCGAGGAGGTCGAGCGGGCGGTGTCCGAGGCGCTGGCCGGGAAGTCGCAGCTGCTGACCCTCGTCGACGAGCACGGCCGCAAGGTGCTGGTCCCGGCCGACCGCCTCGCGTACGTCGAGCTCGGTGAGCCGGCCCCGCGCAAGGTGGGCTTCGGCGCGCTGTAGTCGCTGCGCCATGGACGACGGGAGGGGCCCGGCGGTGGAGAGCCGCCGGGCCCCTTCCGCGTTCCCTGTTCACGGCCGGCGCACAATCCGCTCACAGGGAGGGTTGCATTCCGCAGGTCAGGGGTATGACCGGCTACGACCGCCAGGCACGGGCCGATCGTGTGGGATGGGAATCAACATGTTCTTGGAAACGCTCGGCTCCGCGCTGATCGGTCTGCTGCTGGGCTGGACCACGTTCCACCGCCTGTCCCACCGTCTGCCGTCCCGTCTCCTGGTGCAGTCGACCGGTGTCGCGGGGGCTCTCTTCGGTGGCTTCGTCACGCACAGCGCACTGGGCTCCGGCGGCCTGCTGCCGACGCTGCTCGGCGCGGTGGTCGTCTCGGCCGCCTCGCTGTCCCTGCTGGTGCGCCCCGCGGGAAGACTGCGCCGACGGTCGGCGCCGGCCTGATCCGACGCCGACGGCGGCGCACCCCCTGACAACGCCTCCGGGCAGGCCTACGCGGCCAGCCCCAGCGCGGCCATCCGCTTGGTGTGAGCCTCCGTGATCCGGGAGAACATCCGGCCGACCTCGGCGAGGTCGAAGCCGTCCGCGACGCCGCCGACGAGCATCGTGGACAGCGCGTCCCGGTCGGCCACGACCCGCTGGGACTGAGACAGGGCCTCGCCCATCAGCCGCCGCGCCCACAGCGCGAGCCGGCCGCCCACGCGCGGGTCCGCGTCGATCGCCGCGCGCACCTTCTCCACCGCGAAGCCGGCGTGCCCGGTGTCGTCCAGGACGGCCAGGACCAGCTCGCGCGTGTCGGAGTCCAGGCGGACGGCGACCTCACGGTAGAAGTCGCTGGCGATCGAGTCGCCGACGTAGGCCTTGACGAGCCCTTCCAGCCAGTCCGAGGGCGCCGTCTGCCTGTGGAAGCCGTCGAGCGCGGCGACGAACGGCTCCATCGCGAGCGTCGGCTCCTCGCCGATCTCCGTGAGCCGGTCGCGCAGCCGCTCGAAGTGGTGGAACTCGGCCGACGCCATCTTCGCCAGCTCGGCCTTGTCCGCGAGGGTGGGCGCCAGCTTGGCGTCCTCCGCGAGCCGTTCGAACGCCGCGAGCTCTCCGTACGCGAGGGCGCCGAGCAGGTCCACGACCGCGGCGCGGTACTGCGGGTCGGCGGCGGCCGTCGCCCAGTCCTGGGCGGCGATGCGGGTGTGTTCGGCGGGCGCGTCGGAGACGTTGTCAGACTTGTCAGAGCTCGTCATGAAGCGCACAATAGCCCGCTCTCCGCGCCTGCGAAGGACCTGGTCAACCAGTGTGACGACGACTACGTGACCGAATCGGCCATCGCGTGTGCGCGTTTCCGGGGTATGGTGGTAATGCGCCTGCTGAGTACGCCGACGTGTTTCGGCGTACGTCGACAGGCCGCACGCATGAGGATGCCCGGTCGGTGGCCCGATCGGCTCCGACCCGACAGCCCTCCCTGACCGTACGGCACTGTGCGTACGACGATCGGAGGGACCTCCGAGCGGTTCGAGCGCTAGAGCGTCGGCTGTGGTCCCGTGCCACACGGCCCGCCCGCGTGGGCGGCCGACGTCCCCGGCACGGTCAGACACGACCCCCGCGCTCGCCTCGCACCGCGCACACAGAAGAGGCAGCACCCTGACTACGACGTTCCGAGAACTCGGGATCCTCCCCGAGACCGCCGAGGCCCTGGAAGCCGTCGGCATCACCACTCCCTTCCCCATCCAGGAGATGACGCTGCCCGTGGCCCTGACGGGCACGGACGTCATCGGCCAGGCCAAGACCGGCACCGGCAAGACGCTCGGCTTCGGCCTTCCGCTCCTCGAGCGCGTCACCGTCCCCGCCGACGTCGAGGCGGGCCGCGCGCAGCCCGAGGCCCTCACCGACACCCCGCAGGCGCTCGTCGTCGTCCCCACGCGCGAGCTGTGCGTCCAGGTCACCAACGACCTGCTGACCGCGGGCAAGGTGCGCAACGTACGCGTCACCGCGATCTACGGCGGCCGTGCGTACGAGCCCCAGGTGGATGCCCTGAAGAAGGGCGTCGACGTGGTCGTCGGCACCCCGGGCCGCCTGCTGGACCTCGCCGGCCAGAAGAAGCTGAACCTGAAGCACGTCAAGTGCCTGGTGCTCGACGAGGCCGACGAGATGCTCGACCTGGGCTTCCTGCCCGACGTCGAGAAGATCATCGACATGCTGCCGGTCAGGCGGCAGACCATGCTGTTCTCGGCCACCATGCCGGGCGCGGTCATCGGTCTGGCCCGTCGCTACATGTCGCAGCCGACGCACATCCGCGCCACCGCGCCGGACGACGAGGGCGCGACGGTCGCGAACATCAAGCAGTTCGTCTACCGCGCGCACTCGCTCGACAAGCCGGAGCTGGTCGCCCGCATCCTCCAGGCCGAGGGCCGCGGACTCGCGATGATCTTCTGCCGGACGAAGCGCACGGCCGCCGACATCGCCGAGCAGCTCCAGCGCCGCGGCTTCGCCTCCGGCTCGGTCCACGGCGACCTCGGCCAGGGCGCCCGCGAGCAGGCGCTGCGCGCCTTCCGCAACGGCAAGGTCGACGTGCTCGTCTGCACCGACGTCGCCGCGCGCGGCATCGACGTCGAGGGCGTCACACACGTCGTCAACTACCAGTCGCCCGAGGAGGAGAAAACGTACCTGCACCGCATCGGCCGTACGGGCCGCGCGGGCGCGAAGGGTACGGCGATCACGCTCGTCGACTGGGACGACATCCCGCGCTGGCAGCTCATCAACAAGGCGCTGGACCTGGACTTCAACGATCCGGTCGAGACGTACTCCACCTCGCCACACCTCTTCGCCGAGCTGGGCATCCCTGCGGGCACCAAGGGGGTCCTGCCGCGCTCGGAGCGCACCCGCGCCGGACTGGAGGCGGAGGAGCTGGAGGACCTCGGCGAGACCGGCGGTCGCGGTGGCCGGGGCGGCCGGAGCGAGGCACGCCCGGCGGACCGTGAGCGCTCCGCGGACCGTGAGCGCCCGGCGCGTACGCCGCGCCGCCGGCGCCGCACCCGTGGCGGCGCGCTGGTGGACTCGGCACCGGTGACGCCGGCCGACGCCGTGCCGGTCGAGTCCACGGTCACGGAAGAGGCACCCGCCACGCGCACCCCGCGCCGTCGGCGCCGTCTGCGCGCCGGTGCGCCTACCCAGCCGGTGACGGCCGACGAGCCGACGACACCGTCCGAGCGCGTTGAACTCGCCGAGGCCGCGGTGACGACGGCCGAGGGCCCCGCCCTCGACGCCACCGAGGCGCCCGCGGAGCCGCGCCGCCGACGCACCCGCAAGTCGGCGGAGCCGTCGGTCACGACGGCCCCGGCCGAGACCGCGACCGAGGTCGCCCCGGAACCGGCGGCTCCGGCCGAGACCACCGCCGAGACGGCCCTGGACACCGCCGAGACGGCCCTGGACACGGCCGAGTCCACCACGGACCAGCCGGAGACCAAGCCCCGCCGCCGCACCCGCAAGGCGGCGACCGCGCCCGAGGCCGTGGCGGACACCGCCGAAGGCGTCGCCGACGAGACGGAGACCAAGCCCCGCCGCCGGACCCGCAAGACCGCCGAGACGGCCGACGCACCCGTCACCGACGAGGCCGCGGCAGCCAAGCCCCGCCGCACCCGCAAGGCCACGGCCACCACGGCGGAAGCCGCCATGGACACCGCCATGGACACCGCCGAGGGCATCGTCGACGAGGCAGAGACCAAGCCCCGCCGACGCACCCGCAAGGCCACGGCCGCCGCGGTCGCCACGGACGCGCCGGAAGCCGCCGCCGAGGCCAAGCCGCGCCGGACCCGCAAGGCCACGGCCACCACGGCGGAAGCCGCCATGGACACCGCCGAGGGCACCGTCGACGAGGCAGAGACCAAGCCCCGCCGACGCACCCGCAAGGCCACGGCCGCCGCGGTCGCCACGGACGCGCCGGAAGCCGCCGTCGAGGCCAAGCCGCGCCGGACCCGCAAGGCCGCCGCCGAGACGGTCACCGCGGAGATCCCGGCGCAGGTGGCCGACGGGCCGGACAGCACCGCCGAGGCGGCGGTCGACACCGCCGAGGGTGCGGAGGCCAAGCCCCGCCGCCGCACCCGCAAGGCGGCGACCGCGCCCGAGGCCGTGGCGGACACCGCCGAAGGCGTCGCCGACGAGGCGGAGACCAAGCTCCGCCGCCGGACCCGCAAGACCGCCGAGACGGCCGACGCACCCGTCACCGACGAGGCCGCGGCAGCCAAGCCCCGCCGCACCCGCAAGGCCACGGCCACCACGGCGGAAGCCGCCATGGACACCGCCGAGGCCAAGCCGCGCCGCACCCGGAAGGCGGTCGCGGCGACGGCGGAGGCGGAGGCGGAGGCCAAGCCCCGCCGCAGGACCCGCAAGGCCGCCGAGGCCCCTGCGGAGGCCGTCGACGTGGCCGGGAGCACGGCCGCCGAGCCGAAGCCGCGCCGTACGCGCAAGACGGCGGCCACCGCCAAGGCAACGGTGGACGCCGCCGAGATCCCGGCGCAGACCACCGGGAAGACCGCCGCCGCGGTGGAGTCCACGGAGGCCTGATCCGGCGCCCCGGGCGCCCGTACGACCCGACGGCCCGGCCCACTCCGTGTGGGACCGGGCCGCCGGCGTACGCGGCGGGACCCGGCCGGTTCACTCCGACCGCCCGACCGTCAACAGGTTCACCCGAACTGCCGTCCCGGTGCCCCCGAAGGCGCCGTGCCCGATAGCCTCGGCGCATGAGCAGGCCTCCTACGTTCGTCCCGCCGCCGGGGGCGCGCGCCTACCGGCTGCGCACCGCGCGCGGCGAGTTCGCCGTGGTCGACGCGCCCGTGGCAACCGGTGCCGAGCCGCGGGGCACCGCGCTGCTGCTGCCGGGGTTCACCGGGAGCAAGGAGGACTTCAACCCGCTGCACGTGCCGCTCGCGGCGCGCGGGTACCGCACGGTGGCCGTGGACGGCCGCGGGCAGTTCGAGTCGGACGGGCCGGTGGACGACGACTCCGCGTACGCCCAGAGGGAACTCGCCCGGGACGTCCTCGCGCAGGCGGAGGCGCTCGGCACGCCGCTGCATCTGCTGGGGCACTCGCTCGGCGGGCAGATCGCCCGCGCGGCCGTGCTCCTGGACCACTCCCCCTTCGTCTCCCTCACCCTGATGGCCTCCGGCCCGGCGCAGATCTCCGTCTCCCAGCAGCAGCGCGTGAAACTGCTGCGGGACGCGCTCGGCGTGATGTCGATGGCCGAGGTGTGGGAGGTCATCCAGGCGATGGAGCCGCCCGAGGAAACCGACACCGGCGCCGGACTCGACGCGGGCCCGGACGACCGCGCCGACCTGCGTCGCCGTTGGCTGTCCCACAAGCCCGCCCAACTCCTGGCAACCGGGCTCCAGTTGTGCACCGAGCCGGACCGCGTCGCCGAACTCGCCGTCCTGCCGCTGCCGTTCCACGCGCTCTCGGGCGCACGGGACGACACCTGGCCCCTGCCACTCCTGGACGACATGGCCCGGCGGCTGGGAGCCCGGCGCACGGTCGTCGAGGGGGCCGAGCACTCCCCCAACTGCGACCAGCCGCTCGCCACCGCCCGCGCTGTCGCCGACTTCTGGGACACCGCCATCGAACGGCCGGAAGGCCGGACGGCCGGCTAGAACTGCCCCTGAAGGTGCTCCCAGAAGCCGTCCCGCAGCGCGCGCCGCAGGTCCGCCTGGCCGCGCAGGGAGTACTGGAGGATGCCCTCGGCCTCGACCAGCAGGTCCTGGTCCACCGACCCCGGCAGATACGGATGCCCGGGGAGCAGTTCCGCCAGGGTCTCGCGGCCGCGCGCCGCGAGCCACTTGGCGGCGATCTGCGCACCCACGAAGCGGACGTTCTCGCGGGTCGGGCGGGCCGTCTGGGCGGGGTCGTACGCGGGTGCGGTGCGCCGGGAGACGTAGGGCTTGAAGAACTCGAGGTCGAGGGTGCGCTGGCTGTCGACCTCCCAGAGCAGCGGCTCGGCCTGGTTGCGGGCGTCGGGGGCCTCGATGCCCCACAGGTGCACCCGGGCGCCGTAGCCCTGGGCGGCCTCCACCGCGGAGACCAGGTCCTCGTCGCCGCCGAGCAGGGCCGCGTCGCTGATGGCGCGGTGCCGGGCCAGTGACTCCAGGTCCGTGCGGATGAGGGAGTCCACGCCCTTCTGCTGGTTGTTGGCGTTGAGGTTGCCCAGGCGGACCTTGACGTCCGGCAGTTCGGCGATCGACTGCTGCTCGGCGGTGTGTATGCGGCGCCGGGCGCCGTCGTACCAGTAGACGCGCAGCAGCCGGCTGTCGGCGAAGACGGTGCGGGCCCGGTCGATGAGCGCGTCGATCAGCCCCTCGGCGTCCAGGTCGAAGGCGCGGCGGTCCTCCGTCCCGGCCACGAGCCGCCCCGCCGCCGCGTAGAGGTACCCGGCGTCGACGAAGATCGCATGGGTCGAGGGCGTCTTCGCCACCTCGGCGAGCATGCGTTCCAGCAACTCGTTCGTGCGGTCGATACGGACGGACAGCGCCGCGAGGTCATCGTTCATCGCCCTCCATTGTCCCGGTGGTCACGCTGCGAACACAACCGGTCCCGGTCGGTCAATTGAAGCTGCCTTAGCGGTCACTGATTAGATGCTCGAAAAATTTCTTTAGCGTAGGGAATGTTTGCACTGTGCAGCTCGTTGTGCACGGGTGAAGCCAGTAGTTCTCCTCAGGAGGATGACCAGACGAAGGGAGAGGCAATGCGCTTCGAAATCATGCGACTCGACGAGGTCGACGGCACGCCCGTGGACTGCACCGTCGTGGACGCCGCCTCCGTCAACCGGATCGTTCAGCAGGCCGCCGCCGTAGGACAGCGGCTGTGGATCCGACCGGCCGTGACCACGGCCTCATAACCGACGCGGACCACCGCAGAAGCTTCGAAGCCCCCGTACGGCTGCCGTACGGGGGCTTCGCGCACGTGGGCGCTCAGGCGCCCTGGATCACCTGCCGGACCCCGTTGATGATCTGCTGCACGGCGATCGCGGAGAGCATCATGCCCGCCAGCCGCGTCACCAGGACCACGCCGCCGTCCTTGATGACCCGGATGATCAGCAGCGAGTAGCGCATGACCAGCCACAGCACCACGTGGATCGCGAGGATGGCCGACCACACCGAGACCTGGCTCGCCACGCTGCCGGCCTTCTCCACGGCGAGGATGACGGACACGATCGCACCGGGACCGGCCAGCAGCGGCATGCCGAGCGGGACCAGCGCGACGTTGACGTCCTTGGTCTGCTTGGGTTCGTCCGTGACAAAAAGGGTGAGGAACAGAGAGCCGAAGACGGCAGCGTCGAACATCGGTGAACAGGCCTTGGGAAAGAGACTTGCGGAAGAGAACTGACGTGAGCGTGGGGAGGCGGGCCTCAGACCCCGCCGGCCCCCGGCACCGGGAACGCCCCGGTGGCCCGCCGCGTGATCTCCCCGTACACGTCGGGATGCGTCGTGAACTCACCGAGCGAGACGGTCTTCCGGCTGCCGTGGTAGTCGCTGGAGCCGGTCGCGAGCAGCCCCAGTTCGCCGGCCAGCCCGCGCAGCCGCGCACGGGTGTCGGCGTCGTGGTCCATGTGGTCGACCTCGATGCCGTCGAGCCCGGCCGCGGCCATCTCGGCGATGCGGGACTCCGGCACCGTACGACCCCGCTTGGCCGCCGCCGGGTGGGCGAAGACACACACTCCGCCCGCGCCCTTGACCAGCCGGATCGCCTCGAAGGGGTCCGTCTCGTGCTTCTCGACCCAGGCCCGGCCGCCGTCGGCCAGCCAGTCCTCGGTGAAGGCGTCGCTCACGGTGGGCACGACGCCGAGCTCGACCAGCGCCGAGGCGATGTGCGGCCGCCCGACCGAGCCGGCGCCCGCGATCCGCGCGACCTGCTCCCAGGTGACCGGCACGCCCAGCGCGTTCAGCTTGGCGATCATGGCCTTGGCCCGCGGCACCCGGTCGTCGCGGACCAGCTCGCGCTCGGCGAGCAGGCCGGGCTCCGCGGGGTCGAAGAGGTAGGCCAGCAGGTGCATGCTGATGCCGTCGACACGGCAGGAGAGCTCGGCACCGGTGACGAGGGTGAGTCCCTCCGGGAGCGCGGCGATCGCCTCGGCGTGTCCGCGGGTGGTGTCGTGATCGGTCAGCGCGACGACGTCCAGACCCGCTGCGGCGGCGTTGCGCACCAGCTCGGCCGGGGTGTCCGTGCCGTCGGACGCGCTGGAGTGGGTGTGCAGATCGATGCGCACGACACGGACTCCAGGCTCTGACGGGACGGAAGGGGACACCCCAGGATAACGGGCGCCCGCGGGTGCCCTGTCACACCCGGGGAAGCCGAGCACCCCCTACAGAGATCCGCGCACCACCTACGACTCGCGCACCCCACGGCGGCTCGCGACCCCCTACGGATGGAGCAGTCGCGGCGACAGCGCCCCGAACGGAACCAGTTCGAGTTCGGCGCCCGCGTCCCGCAGGTCGGCCAGCACCAGCTCGTCGTACATCAGCAGCCCGGACCGCTCCGGCCACACCACCGCCCACAGCCACAGCCCGCACGCCTCGCCCGCGAAGACGGCACGGTCGTCCGGGGCGCCGGAGACGTGCCACAGCGGGGTGGGGCGGCCGCCGGCCAGGACCTTGGCGTCGGGCGGCTTCTCCACGTCCAGGTAGGTGCCGGGGTCCGGGCCGTCGATGCCGGCGTAGCGCGCGCCGAGGCCGACGCCGAGTTCCTCGGCGACCAGAATGAGTTCACCCATGCCACCGAGCGGCCCGGGTCCGGAACAGGCCACGGCCGTGGCACGGCCGCCGCTGCGGTCGTCACCGGCGTAGGCCACGCCGGTGAACAGCCAGCCGACCGGCAGGGGCCACGGCATCCACACCGGCACCTGGGTGCGCTGCACCACGACACCGAGGGCCTCGACGCTGGGCGGGACCACGGGCTGCAGCGGATACACGGTCCCGTGCACGTCGCACTGCCAGGAATCGCTGAAGAGTCCGGGAGCCCTGACCCGGCCACCGCACTTCGGGCAACTGGGTTCGCCCCTCATAGGGCCCCACGGTCCTACCCCGGCAGCGCCACGTCAAGGACGATCACCCGTCCGGACCGGGGACCCGGCCAGGACCAACTAGATGCATGTTGCATCAATTAGGGTAGCTAACTTATTATGTGTAAACAGCAACGATCGGAAGGAGCAGCATGCGCAGCAGTACAGGAGGTCCCGCGGAGGGCGACCCGTTCGACGCGGGAGCGGGAAGCATCCTGCGGCAGCCCAGGGCGGTCTGGGCGACGGCCGGCGCGTCCGTCGTCGCCTTCATGGGCATCGGACTCGTCGACCCGATCCTGCCCTCCATCGCCAAGGGCCTGAACGCCACCGCGAGCCAGGTCTCCCTGCTCTTCACCTCGTACTTCCTGATCACCGCCTTCGCGATGCTGGTGACCGGTTTCGTCTCCAGCCGCATCGGCGGCCGCAAGACCCTGCTGCTCGGCCTCGCCTTCGTGGTGGTCTTCGCCGGGTTCGCCGGCACCTCGGGCTCCGTCGCCCAGCTCGTCGGCTTCCGGGCCGGCTGGGGCCTCGGCAACGCGCTCTTCGTCTCCACCGCCCTCGCGGTCATCGTCGGCGCTGCGGCCGGCGGCAGCGCGGCGGCGATCCTGCTCTACGAGTCGGCGCTCGGCCTCGGCATGGCCTGCGGCCCGCTGCTCGGCGCACTGCTCGGCAACGCCAGCTGGCGCTATCCGTTCTTCGGCACCGCGTTCCTGATGGCCGTCGGCTTCCTGTGCATCACGGCGTTCCTGAAGGAGCAGCCGAAGCCCGCCCGCAAGACCTCCCTGCTGGACCCGGTCAAGGCGCTCGGTCACGGCGGCCTCGCCTCGGCGGCGGTCTCGGCGTTCTTCTACAACTACACGTTCTTCACCGTGCTGGCCTTCACGCCGTTCGTGCTGAACATGACCCCGTACAAGTCGGGTGCGGTGTTCTTCGCCTGGGGTGTGCTGCTCGCGCTGTTCTCGGTGGTGGTGGCGCCGCGCGTGCAGGCGCGGTTCGGTTCGCTGAAGGTGCTCGGCGGCTCGCTGGTGCTGCTGGCCGCCGACGTGGTCGTGCTCGGCTACGGCGACCACACCACCGCCGTCGTCTGCACCATCCTGTCCGGCGCCTTCATCGGCGTGAACAACACCGTCTACACCGAGCTGGCCCTCGGCGTGTCGGACGCCCCCCGTCCGGTGGCGAGCGCGGGCTACAACTTCGTGCGCTGGTTCGCCGCCGCCGCCGCGCCCTTCCTCGCGCCGAAGATCGCGGAGTGGACCGACATCCGCGTCCCGTTCGTGGTCGCGGGAGCGACCGCGGTGGTGGGCGCGACGGTGGTCGCCGTGCGGCGCAGGGCCCTCACCCTCCCCCAGGCTCTCGACTCCTCTCGAGCAGGGGGGACCCCCACCGCCGAGGAGCTGCAGCCGCGGCACGCCACCGAGGACAGCGTCACGGTCTTCGCCAACTGACGCCGACCGTCGGCCTGTTGGTGAGCTTGCTCACTCCAGCGGGACGGAACGGCGGGCAGGGTCCCGCAGGTCCGTCCCGTGGCTCAGCCAGCGCTCCCGCAGGGCCTGCGCGCCGTGCACCCGCTTCCAGGCGGCCTCGTTCGGGGTCATCGGCAGCAGCGGCAGGAACCGTACGGGGTCCAGCGGCTCGTCGAGTTCCAGGTCCTCCACCAGGCCGCCCGGCTCGGCCACCAGGACCGAGGTGAAGGGCGCGCCCGGCCACAGCGGCTCGCCCACGCCGAGCGAGGCGCCCGGCGCCACGACCACGCCCTCGACCTGCGGAGACGCCCCCAGTACGGCGAGCGGGCGCAGCACCTTGTCGGTGTCGGCGAGGCCGACGCGGACGGAGAGGACCAGCTCCGCGCGCGGCCCCTTGACCGGATCGGCGAGCAGCGCGGTGGGATCGGTCATGGGCCGGGCGGACATGCCGAGCGTGGCGTACCGGACGATGTCCCCCTCGTGGAAGCGCAGCACCTCCAGCCGGTCCGTGCCGAGGAAGGTGACCGCGGCACGGGCGTCCGGTTCACCCAGCGCGGAGCGCAACCGGGTCTCGACCAGAGGAAGAACATCAGCCATGCGGCGAGCATAGAACTCGTCAGCGGCAGGCAAAGCGGCGCCTTGACACACCGGGCTGCTGATACTCTTGGCCGGTCGTCCGGGGCAGCGCGCAACGGGGTGCCCCCCAGGTGTTCAGCCCTGGGGAGGCCGCGATCCGGCCCCGACGCCGATGGGACTCCCTTACGAGGGACCGGCCGGAGGAGGTGAGGCTGTCATGGATCGAAGTCGACCGTGCAGTAGCACCCGCTCTTCCCGCCGCTGATGTCGTCGCTCTGACTCCGGTCGGTCGCCACCTCTCGCGTTCGTGCCTCGCGCACGTCATACGGAAGAGCACTTCGTTTCGTTTGATCTGTCTGATCTGAACCAGTGACGAAGCTCACCACCGCGACGGTGCGGTGCTCCCCGCTTTGTGGACGTGCCAAACATCCCTGAGGCCACCACGTCCTCATTCCGGGCAGTTCCGACCGCCGTCGGCGGCCCCTCGTCGCTCGCTGCGAAGGAGCCCCGCCATGTCGATGATCCGCGACCTGCGTTCCGTGGTCCGCCCCTCCCGCACGGCCCCGCGCCAGGACGACGGCGCGTACGACACCACGCGCGACGACCCGGCGACGCCGTCGGCCGTCGTGGACTGCGCCGTCTACCGCGACGGCTCCCGTGTCCCGACCGACCGGCCGCTCACCCCGCAGGAGGCGATGCGTCAGGTGCGGCGCGACGGGGGCTTCGTGTGGATCGGCCTGCACGAGCCGACCGAGGCCGAGTTCGCCGGTATCGCCGGGGAGTTCGGGCTGCACCCACTGGCCGTGGAGGACGCGGTCACGGCCCACCAGCGGCCCAAGCTGGAGCGCTACGACGACACGCTCTTCACGGTCTTCAAGACCATCCACTACGTCGACCACGACGAGCTCACCGCCAACAGCGAGATCGTGGAGACCGGCGAGGTGATGTGCTTCACCGGCCGGGACTTCTTCATCACCGTCCGGCACGGCGGCCAGGGCTCGCTGCGCGCGCTGCGGCACCGCCTCCAGGACGACCCCGAGCTGCTGGCCAAGGGCCCCTCCGCCGTGCTGCACGCCATCGCCGACCACGTCGTCGACGGCTACATCGCGGTCGCGGACGCGTTGCAGGAGGACGTCGACGAGGTCGAGACGGAGGTGTTCTCGCCGGGCCGGGGCGGCACCCCGCGCGGCACCGACGCCGGCCGGATCTACCAACTCAAGCGCGAGGTGCTGGCGTTCAAGCGGGCGGTGTCGCCGCTGCTGCGGCCCATGCAGCTGCTGAGCGAGCGTCCGATGCGGCTGATCGACCCGGACATCCAGAAGTACTTCCGGGACGTGGCCGACCATGTGGCCCGCGTGCAGGAACAGGTCATCGGCTTCGACGAGCTGCTCAACTCCATCCTCCAGGCCAACCTGGCGCAGGCGTCCGTCGCCCAGAACGAGGACATGCGGAAGATCACGGCCTGGGCCGCGATCATCGCCGTACCGACGATGGTCTGCGGGGTGTACGGCATGAACTTCAAGTACATGCCCGAGCTGCACCTGAAGTACGGCTACCCGCTGATCTTGGCCGTCACGGCCGCGATCTGCCTGGGCATCCACCGCACGCTCAAGCGCAACGGCTGGCTGTGAGCGGGCTCGTTACTCTTCTGCCATGAACAGCGAGCTGCTCGACCAGGCCCTCGTCGAGGAGGCCACGAAGAAGTCCGGCCTCATCTGGGTCAAGGGCCCCGGCGTCCCGGCCCGTGCCCTGTGGCACGTCTGGCACGAGGGCGCCGCGTGCGTGGTGGGCGACGGGCCCGGCGAGCAGCCGCTGCCCGGACTGGCCGACGGGGCCGGCGCGGAGGTGACGGTGCGCAGCAAGGACAAGGGCGGCCGCCTGGTCACCTGGGCCGCGCGGGTCGTGGAGGTCGCGCCGGACTCCCCGCGGTGGCAGGAGGTGGCGGCCGAACTGAAGGGGAAGCGGCTCAACGCGCCCGACGGCGAGGCCATGACGGAGCGCTGGGCCCGCGAGTGCCGGGTGCTGCGCCTGGAGCCCACGGGGACGACCGCGCCACTGCCGGAGGGCTCGCTGGCCGAGGCACCGCTGCCGACACCGGCGACGACCCGCCGGCCGGTCCCGGACGGACTGCCGAGGCTGCTGGTGAAGAGACGGCGGCGGAAGTAGTCCCCACCCCGGCCCGGAGGTCAGGACGTCGGCAGCTGTTTGCCGTAGTCCACCGTCTCGTTCTTCTCCGGCTGGCCCAGGGCGAAATCCTTGCCCCAGTCCGAGAAGCTCAGTGTCCCCGCGTCGCCCGCGCGCACCAGGCGCAGCGGGTAGGGGGTGCCCTCCAGGGAGACGTCCAGCGTGCCGCCAGTGCCCTTGCCACCCGTGATGCGGATCGTGCGGACGCCCGCCTGCTCGTGGTGCCCGTCGGTCGCCAGCGTGCCGTGCAGCGTCAACAACCCGTCGAGGAGGACGTCCTTGTCCGTGAAGCCGCTGAACCGCTTGTACGCGGGGTCGCCCTGCGGCACCTTCACGTACTTGCCGTCCAACTTGTCGGCGGCACCGGTGGCCTTGCCTCTGCCGTCGACCTGCCCCCAGAAACCGGCGTCCGCCTTCAGGTACAGCTGTTCCCCGACCCGCAGCAGCCCGAAGGTCGCCCCCTGCGAGGTGACCGAGCCGGAGCCGCCCTCGTCCTTCAGACGCATGTCGAGCCGGTACGTACGGCCGTTGCTGACCACGTTCCCGGACAGGTGCACGGTGTCCGCGGAGGCGGCCACCGCCTTCGCTTTCGCCTGGATCTTGTCGGCCGGCAGTCTGCCCACCCCGTTGGTCCCCGCGTCCGGATCGTCCCCGGAACACCCCGTCAGACCCGCCCCCGCGACGACCAGAGCACACAGCGCGCTCGTCAGCACGGCCCGGCGGGTACGGCCCTGGGGAATCACGGTCACAGGTGGAGCTGCCTTTCTGACAGGTGTCCTGAGCGGCGTACGGCAGCGTACCGGGGCCACTCAGGCCGGGCGGACCCGGCTGGTCCGGACCCTCACCAGGGCGTATCCGAGGTGGACGGGCTAGCCTGAAGCGCACCTGAGCGGGCATTTGGGAAAAGAAACCCGGCACACACGACAGGCAACACACGCACCACACAGCCACGCAAAGGAGGCGCAGCCATGGCAGCGGGCGCCCCCCGGATCTTCGTCTCGCACCTCTCCGCAGTCGCCGTCTTCGACCCGACGGGCGACCAGGTGGGCCGCGTGCGCGATCTGGTCGTCATGCTGCGCGTCGGACGCCGGCCGCCCCGCCTGCTCGGGCTGGTCGTCGAACTCGCCACCCGGCGGCGCATCTTCCTGCCCATGACCCGGGTGACCAGCATCGAGTCGGGCCAGGTCATCACCACGGGCGTGCTCAACGTCCGACGCTTCGAGCAGCGGCCCACCGAACGTCTCGTCTTCGGCGAACTGCTCGACCGGCGGGTGACGCTCGTGGAGACCGGCGAGGAGGTCACGGTGCTGGACATGTCGGTGCAGCAGTTGCCCGCGCGCCGGGACTGGGAGGTCGACCGCGTCTTCGTCCGCAAGGGCAGGAAGGGCGGCGCGTTCCGGCGCAACCGGGGAGAGGCCCTGACCGTGGAGTGGTCCGCGGTCACCGGCTTCTCGCTGGAGGAGCACGGGCAGGGCGCGGAGAGCCTGCTCGCCACCTTCGAGCAGCTGCGCCCCGCCGACCTGGCCAACGTGCTGCACCACCTGTCCGCCAAGCGGCGCGCCGAGGTCGCCGCCGCGCTGGACGACGACCGGCTCGCCGACGTCCTGGAAGAGCTCCCGGAGGACGACCAGATCGAGATCCTCGGCAAGCTGAAGGGCGAGCGCGCGGCCGACGTGCTGGAGGCGATGGACCCGGACGACGCCGCCGACCTGCTCGCCGAGCTGCCCAAGGAGGAGCAGGAGCGGCTGCTGGGGCTGATGGAGCCCGCCGACGCGGCCGACATGCGCCGGCTGATGTCGTACGAGGAGCACACCGCGGGCGGCCTGATGACGACGGAACCGATCGTCCTGCGCCCGGACGCGACCGTCGCCGACGCCCTGGCCCGCGTCCGCAACCGCGACCTCTCCCCCGCGCTGGCCGCCCAGGTCTACGTCTGCCGTCCGCCCGACGAGACCCCGACCGGGAAGTACCTGGGCACGGTGCACTTCCAGCGGCTGCTGCGCGACCCGCCCTACACCCTCGTCGGCTCGATCCTCGACGACGACCTGCAACCCCTCGCGCCCGACGCCACGCTGCCGGTCGTCGCGGGGTTCTTCGCGACCTACGACATGGTGGCGGCGCCCGTCGTCGACGAGGCCGGCTCGCTGCTCGGCGCGGTCACCGTGGACGACGTCCTGGACCACATGCTGCCGGACGACTGGCGGGAGACGGAGTACGACCTGGACGAGGGGGCGGCGACACATGGCGGCTGAGCGAGAGAGCACCCGCGAGCGGCCGGTGGGGGCCACCGCCGCCGGGCGGCCGCGGGCAGGCCGGCTGGACCAGCCGCGCCCGCCCCGGCGCCGGCTCCTGCCGGAGTGGGACCCGGACGCCTTCGGGCGGCTGTCCGAGCGCATCGCGCGCTTCCTGGGCACCGGACGGTTCATCGTCTGGATGACCGTGGTGATCATCGTGTGGGTGCTGTGGAACGTGGCCGCGCCCCGGCATCTGCGGTTCGACGAGTACCCGTTCATCTTCCTCACCCTGGCCCTGTCCCTTCAGGCCTCCTACGCCGCCCCTCTGATCCTGCTGGCGCAGAACCGGCAGGACGACCGGGACCGGGTCAACCTGGAACAGGACCGCAAGCAGAACGAGCGGTCGATCGCCGACACCGAGTACCTGACCCGCGAGATCGCCGCGCTGCGCATGGGCCTGGGCGAGGTGGCGACCCGCGACTGGATGCGCTCGGAGCTCCAGGACCTGGTCAAGGAGCTGGAGGAGCGGACCGTCGACGGGCACCGCCGGCACGGGGTATTCCCGGCGGATCACCCGCGCGCACGTGACATGGACGACCGGTGACGGGGTCCCGGAGCCGGCACGGGGCGCCGTACCATCGTCCTTATGGCTACGGAAGACGCGGTGCGCGCAGCTCTGGCGACGGTTGACGATCCCGAGATCCACCGGCCCATCACCGAGCTCGGCATGGTCAAATCGGTGGAGATCGGCGCGGACGGAGCGGTCGCGGTCACCGTCTATCTGACGGTCTC
Organism: Streptomyces sp. NPDC001292; assembly: GCF_042896465.1. Classification (NCBI taxonomy): domain Bacteria; kingdom Bacillati; phylum Actinomycetota; class Actinomycetes; order Kitasatosporales; family Streptomycetaceae; genus Streptomyces; species Streptomyces sp. NPDC001292. The sequence goes on along the minus strand of NZ_JBIAXG010000005.1, from coordinate 96,462 downwards.
CGGCTGCCCGATGCGCGAGACGATCACCCAGCGGGTGACCGACGCCGTCTCCCGCGTCGAGGGCGTCACCCGGGTCGACGTCACACTCGACGTGATGAGCGACGAGCAGCGCCGCGAGCTGGCGACCGCGCTGCGCGGCGGCCAGGCCGAGCGTGAGGTCCCCTTCGCCAAGCCCGGCAGTCTCACCCGCGTCTACGCCGTCGCCTCCGGCAAGGGCGGCGTCGGCAAGTCCTCGGTGACGGTGAACCTGGCGGCGGCGATGGCGGCCGACGGCCTGAAGGTGGGCGTGGTCGACGCCGACATCTACGGCCACAGCGTGCCGCGCATGCTGGGCGCGGACGGCCGCCCGACCCAGGTCGAGAACATGATCATGCCGCCGTCGGCGAACGGCGTGAAGGTCATCTCCATCGGCATGTTCACCCCGGGCAACGCGCCGGTCGTCTGGCGCGGCCCGATGCTGCACCGCGCGCTCCAGCAGTTCCTGGCGGATGTGTACTGGGGCGACTTGGACGTCCTCCTGCTGGACCTGCCGCCCGGCACCGGCGACATCGCGATCTCCGTGGCCCAGCTGGTGCCGAACGCCGAGATCCTGGTGGTGACGACGCCTCAGCAGGCGGCGGCCGAGGTGGCCGAGCGGGCGGGCTCCATCGCCGTCCAGACCCACCAGAAGATCGTCGGTGTGGTCGAGAACATGTCCGGCCTGCCCTGCCCGCACTGCGACGAGATGGTCGACGTCTTCGGCACGGGCGGCGGCCAACGGGTGGCCGAGGGCCTGACCCGCACCACGGGTGCCACGGTCCCGGTGCTCGGCTCCATCCCGATCGACGTCCGCCTGCGCGAGGGCGGCGACGAGGGCAAGCCGGTCGTCCTGACCGACCCGGACTCCCCCGCGGGCTCGGCCCTGCGGGCGATCGCCGACAAGCTCGCCGGCCGGCAGCGGGGCCTTGCGGGGCTGTCGCTGGGGATCACCCCGAAGAACAAGTTCTAGGCCGTACGAGGGCCGTGGCGGCCCGTACCACCCGTACGGCCTGTACGCCGGCAGGGGCGCCGTCCCGCGTGGACGGCGCCCCTTCGTGTCGGTTTCTGCCCTGTACCGCGTGGCGTCAGGCGTACGCGTTGATGTCCTTGATCATGGCGAAGCCGAGCCCGTACGCGCTCATGCCCCTGCCGTACGCACCCACGTGGACCCCCTGGGAGGTCGAACCGGCGAGCACCCAGCCGAACTCCGATTCCCGGTAGTAGAACGGAGTCGGGACGCCGTCCACGGGCAGGGAGAGTACGGACCACTCCGGGCCGGACAGATCGTCGGCCAGCTCCCACGCGGTCTCCGTCTGCTGCTCCAGCCAGTCGTCCCGCAGGGCGTGGTCGACCTGCCCGGGCCAGGTGAAGGACAGCAGGCCCACCGCGGCCAGCCAGGCCGCCGAGGAGACCGAGGTGGCCTCCAGTTGGCCCGTGCCGTCGGCGAGGTGCCGTACGGGGTGGGCGGCGACGGTGACGACGACCGCGAACCTCTCCCTGGGATCGTCCGGCGATCCGGACACGAACTCGTTGCGTACGGACGGCTCGTCGCCGTGCCCGGTCGAACCGTGTTCCACGGCACCGTCGGCCGAGGTGCCGACCTGCATCAGCCAGCGCGGCCCCGTGAAGGCCTCGTCGAGGCCGTACCACGGAAAGGGCGCCAGTAGGTAGTCGTCGGCCGTGCGCCGGGCGAAGGGGAACTGTTGTCCGCCCTCCGCGGCCGGCGCCTGCGCGCCTGCCCGACTCGTCGTCTCCATGTCGGACGCCTCCTCGCTCTCGTCGAACCGGGGTGGCCCGCCCCCCTTCGGGCGTACTCGTCCGGTCCGCACAACAACTCGGCAGCATATCCATCCCGCTTCGGGCAGCCGGGAAACCGCTCGGCGCGTGGGTCGCGGGTGCGGCCGTTTCACGCCGCGCACGGCCTGTACGCGACGTGAAACGCGTCACACGGAAGCGGCTCAGGTGGCGTCCGCGTCGAAGGGCGGACGCTCGTTCTGACCGGATCCCTCGGGCTTCTTGGTCATGTCGATCCGGCCGCCGGCCGAACCCGAGCCGGAAGAACCCGAAGCGGTCGAGGAGGAGGACGCGGAGGACGCCGAGGAGTCGTACTCGTTGCCGTTCACCGCGTCCGTGATCTCGGCCATCTCCTTCTTCAGGTCGAAGCCGTTACGGATCTCCTTCAGCCCCAGGTCGTCGTTGTCCAGCTGCTTGCGGATGAACGTCTTGGGGTTGAGGTCCTCGAACTCGAAGTCCTTGAACTCCGGGCCGAGTTCGCTGCGGATGTCCTGCTTGGCGCTCTCCGAGAACTCACGGACCTTCCGGATCGTGCGCGTCACGTCCTGGATGACCTTCGGGAGCTTTTCGGGACCGAAGACGAGCACGGCCACGATGATGATCGTCAGCAGCTCGAGCGGTCCTATGTCATTGAACACCTGAAGCTCCTTGCGATGTCCTCGGTCCTCGGCCCTCGGGTGGTCCGGTCTGGGTGGGGCTGTCCGTGGTCCGGGCCGGATCCACGGTACCCGGCCCACGTGCCCGACCGGTACCGCCCCGAGGTGTCGGACTGCGTGTACACGACGGGTTTTCCGGCTTGTTCCGCACGGTTTGTGTCAGTTGCTGTTCGAGGACCCCAGCACCAGGGAGACCTTCCGTGCCCTTCCGTCGCGTTCGACGGCCAGCTCCAGACGGTCGCCGGGGCGGTGGGCGCGTGTCTTGACGATCAACTCCTCACCCGAGTGGACGCGCTGGCCGTCCACCGCGGTGATGACGTCTCCGGCCCTGATGCCCGCCTCGGCACCGGGACCGCCGGGGGTGACCGGGGGTCCGCCGTCCCGGCCCTTGGTGCCGACCCTGGCTCCGTCGCCGGGGTAGTTCATGTCCAGGGTCACCCCGATCACCGGGTGGCTGGCCTTGCCGTGGTTGATCAGCTCCTCGGCGACGCGCCTGGCCTGGTTGACGGGGATGGCGAAGCCCAGGCCGATGGAACCGGCCTGGCCGGTCTGCAGGTCGGAGCCGTTGTCCGCGGAGCGGATGGCGGAGTTGATGCCGACGACCCGGCCGCGGGCGTCGAGGAGGGGGCCGCCGGAGTTGCCGGGGTTGATCGGGGCGTCGGTCTGGAGGGCGTCGACGTAGGACACGTCGCTGCCGTCGCCCTTCTCGCCGCCGGCCGTGATGGGGCGCTCCTTGGCGCTGATGATGCCGGAGGTGACGGTGTTGGCGAGGTCGAAGGGCGCGCCGATGGCGACGACCGGGTCGCCCACCTGCACGTTGTCGGAGTTGCCAAGGGGGATGGGGGTCAGGCCGCGCACGCCGCGGACCTGGACGACGGCGAGGTCGTAGCCGGTGTCCCGGCCGATGATCCTGGCCTTGGCGCTCTGGCCGCCGCTGAAGGTCACCGATATGTCGCCACCGGTGGCGGCGTTCTCGACGACGTGGTTGTTGGTGAGGACGTGGCCGAGGCGGTCGAGCACGAACCCGGTGCCGGTGCCCTGCTCGCCGGAGCCGCTCACGTGCAGGGTCACCACGCTGGGCAGGGCCCGCGCGGCGATTCCGGCGACGCTGTCCGGGGCGCGCCCGGTGGGTTCCTTCCCGGCCTGCGGCAACTCCACGGCGCCCACGCCGCCGTTGCGCTCGATGTACGCCCCGGCCAGCCCGCCGAGTGCTCCGGACACCAGCGCGAGCACCACGGCCCCGCCCACCAGCGCCCGCGTGACCCGCCTGTGCCGCTGCTCGACGCTGAGCACGCCGACCCCGGTCTGCTGCAACGGCGCGGCGACGCGGCCGCCGGCCCAGGGGTCGTAACGTCCCCAGGGGCCGGCGGAGGCAGCGCCAGGACCGGGGTGGGTCTCGGTAGCGCCGGGGGCGGGCATGCCGTGCCCGTCACCCACTGCCTGGGCGGGCAGGTCGTGCGACGGGTCGCCCCCGCCCGGCGCCCCTTGCGGCACGCCCGCCGGCATGGCGTCCGCGGGTGCCGCCCCCTGCGCTGCGGCGGCCGGGGCCGGCGGCTGCGGGGGATGCGGGGGAGCAGTGGCGCCCCGCTGGGCCGCCAGGGGCGCCGAACCGTACGACCGGGCATCCGCGGGGGCGGCGGCCGGGGCCGGGGTACCGGAGGAGAGTGCGGGCGTGCCGTGCGCGGGCGTCACCGCCGGGTGCTGCACCGGCGGGGCAGGCGCCCAGGGCCCGGGCTCACCGTACGGAGGGGTGCTGTAGGGATCGGGATCGTGCAGGGGCCTGGGCCGCTCGACGGAGGGGTCCATGGACCGGGAAAGCCCCTCCGCGGACCGGTTGGCGCCCGTCTCAGCCGACGCGGCGGGGAGATCGGGGCCACCGGGACCGGCCGGAGCTGCCGGCGGGGCAGGCGCCGCAGGTTCGGCGGGGGCGGTGGGTGTGGCAAGCGCAGCAGGCCCAGCGGGCGCAGGAGGCGCAGCGCCCGTCGCAGGCTCGGCGGGCGCAGCAGGCCCAGCGGCCGCCGCAGGCGCAGCGGCCGTCGCAGGCGCAGCAGGCACGGCAGAGCCCACCGGAACTGCCGACGCGGCGGACACGGCGGGCCCGGCAGGCGCCGCAGGCGCGGCCGCTGCGACCGACGCGGCCGGTGCGTGGTCCGCTTCGGCGGCAAGGGCGGACGCAGCATCCTCCGCTGCGGGATGGGCGTCCTCCGCCTCGCCGGACGCCGGGCGGGGCTCGGCCAGTTCGAAGTCGCCCGTGTCGGGGGCGGCGTCGGGAGCCCGGAGGGGGCGCTCCAGTTCGTAGTCGCCGGTTGCGTCGGCGCGTCCGGGCATCGCGGTCTGTGTCTCGTCGGCCACGGGCCCACCGGCTGCCGCGCCCCGGGCGGAAGTCCCGACCGCGTCGGCTGCCGGGGCGGTCCCGGGGGTGCCCTCCGGCCGGTCACCCGGAGGGACTGATCGGCTCCACCACTTCGGGCGGGCGGACTTCGTGGGCTTGCCCTCGTTCATGTTCTCCCCACAGCGGGTCGCGGCACCGCGTCTACTCCGCGCCCCGACGGGTGTCATGGGCGCGACCACTGTGGATTCAACCAGGTTCCCGGGCCGCGGCGCAGGGACCGGTCAGCGCGTTGTGCGGGACGAGGCGGTGGGAGAGGGCGCGGTGAGCAGGCCCGGGGTCGTGAACCCCGGGCCTGCGGACCACGAGGTCAGGGAGATCGGCGGGGTCGCGGTGAGGGGACGTATCAGCGGGGACATGACGGCCGCGCCGGCGACCACCGGGGTGGTCAGCGGGTGCATCACGTTCTGCGCCTGCCCGCCGGGAGGCACGGCCCCCGGCAGCAGCGGTGCGGCCAGCGGCGTCGAGGCCGCCTGCGCCGAGCGCGACGACCGCTGCCCCTGCCCCGGCTGCGGCGCGGCCGACTGACGGCGCCGCGCGGTGTCGGAGGCCGACGCCGCGCCCGCACCCGCCGTGCGCGCCGGAGTCACATTGCTGCCGTTCCCGGAACCGCCGCGCGCGTCCGCGGCGGTGTCACCCGTCGAGCCGGTGGTCACCCCGCCCAGGGCGACGGCGGCCAGCGACACCGCCCCGGCGGCGACGAACGCGAACCGCAGCCCGCGCGAGGCGGACCGCTCGCTGTCGGGACGGCCGACGGGATGGACCCGGAAGCCGCGCTCCTCGGAGGGCTGGGCGGGATGCGGCCGGGCCGGCACATACCCGAACTCGAACTGCTCGCCGCGCTTCACCCCGAACACACCGGAGCGTGAGGACAGTCCTCCGGGCAGCCCTCCCCCGCCCAGCGGAGAGCCACCGTCACCACCGCCGGTACCAGCCCCAGGAAGGCCCTGAAGGCGGGCCAGGAAGCTCTCGGAGGGAGGCGGTGGGGCCGCGTGGGCGAAGACGTTCTTCAGACGGCGCTGCGCGTCGACCTCCGCCTTGCACTTCGGGCAGGTGGCCACGTGCGCCAGGGCACGCTCGCGCATGTCGTGACCGAGCTCGCCGTCCACGAGGGCGGCGAGCCGGTCTCCCAGATGCTGTTCCGCGAGGCGCCCCGCGGGGTCCGGTCGTGATCCACTCACGCGGGCGCGCCCCCTCCCCCCAGCGCGGGGACCGGGGCCACGAAGCCGCGGCGCTCGGCCCGAGCCTGCGGCGAGCGGTGCGCGAGGGCCTTGCGCAGCTGCGAACGGCCGCGGTGGATGCGGGAGCGCACCGTGCCGAGCTTGACGCCCAGGGTCGCGGCGATCTCCTCGTACGACAGTCCTTCGATGTCGCACAGGACGACCGCGGCACGGAACTCGGGCGCGAGGGTGTCCAGGGCCTGCTGGACGTCCGCGTCGAAGTGCGCGTCGTTGAAGAGCTGCTGTGGAGTGGGCTCCTTGCTGGCCAGCCGCTCGGCCGCGTCGTCGCCCAGCGCGTCGAAGCGGATGCGCTGCTTGCGGCGGACCATGTCCAGGAAGAGGTTCGTGGTGATGCGGTGCAGCCAGCCCTCGAACGTGCCCGGCGTGTAGGTCGACAAGGAGCGGAAGACGCGGACGAAGACCTCCTGGGTGAGGTCCTCGGCGTCGTGCTGGTTGCCGGTGAGGCGGTAGGCCAGGCGGTAGACACGGCCGCTGTGCGTGCTGACGATCTCCTCCCAGGTGGGCGGAGTCCACGCCTGCCCGTCCGCGTCGGTCGAGAAGGTCGCGGTCTGGGTGGAATCGGCGGTGTGGCTCACGTCGGCAGCAGTGTCGGTCACGGATTTCGGCCTGCCCGCCGATCCGAGAAAGCGCCGCAGCACTCCTCTCCGATCCACAGGCGCAGCCGCACCTCCCCTGTCGGCTCTGGTGGTGTCCAGTGGAGCCCCTACCATAGCCACCTCGCCCGTTAGCTCCGGATAAGCAGTTTTACGAGAATTTGACACGTGCTGGCACGGCTCATGCGACTGCGTCAGCACTTGCTCGGTGTCCCGATCCATCCCATACCCCGCGTCCACGCCGTCGTCGCGCCCCGTGCCACTTCCTCACCCCTTCAAACGACCGGTCCCATCTGCGGGTTCCCGCCCCCAACGGATACAGTCACGCCCAGGCATCCACGGGGACAGGAGAGGGTCATTACCGGCAACCGGCAGACGAGCTGGGCGTTCGCCGACGCCTATGTCGCCGAGGACGACGCGCTGCGCTGGGCCCGTGAGCGGGCCCGTGAGGCAGGGCTGCGCTCGGTGTCGCCCGGCGCGGGCGCCGCGCTGCGGTTGCTGGCCGCCTCCCTGGACGCGAAAGCGGTCGCGGAGATCGGCACCGGCACCGGGGTCTCCGGGATCCACCTGCTGCACGGCATGCGGCCGGACGGTGTGCTGACCACCGTCGATCCCGAGCCGGAGCACCAGCAGTTCGCCCGCCAGGCGTTCCGCGCCGCCGGCTTCGCCGGCAACCGGGCCCGCTTCATCCCCGGCCGCGCCCTGGACGTGCTGCCCCGGCTCGCGGACGCGGGATACGACCTCGTGTTCTGCGACGGCGACCGGCTGGAGTTCCCCGAGTACCTCGCTGAATCGTTGCGCCTGCTGCGGCCGGGAGGCCTCGTCGCCTTCGAAGGTGTCTTCGCGCACGGGCGGACGGTGGACTCCGGACCGCAGCCGACGGAGGTCGTGCGGCTGCGGGAACTGCTGCGCACGGTGCGCGAGAGCCCCGACCTGACGCCGTCGCTGCTGCCGGTGGGCGACGGACTGCTGTGCGCCGTCAAACGGTGAGCGCCTCCGTCACCCGCGCGTCGCGCACCCTTGGACAAACAGCGACCCCGACACCGCTTACGATGCCGGGGCTACTGAAAGGGTATGGTCGCTTGCGCGTCAGCCGACGACCTTCTTGAGGGCGTCGCCGAGCGCGTCGGCCTCGTCAGGGGTCAGCTCGACGACGAGCCGACCGCCGCCTTCGAGCGGAACGCGCATGACGATGCCCCGCCCCTCCTTGGTCACCTCGAGCGGGCCATCACCCGTCCGCGGCTTCATGGCCGCCATGCTCGTTCCCCTTCCTGAAACCCAGCTCATCGTCAAAGCCGACGGCCCACCGAGAGGGCACGCGCGCGATCCCTGCCCAGAACGGCACAGCACACGCGACACCGGCATCGAACACATTGCTTCCAAGCCATTATCCCGCATCCCAGGACCCGATGACCAACATCAGTTGGCATCGCTTGGGCAACGCGCGCGAGCAAAACCACTCAATTCGGCGATGTGGCTGCGATACTGCGCACCCACGCGTCCGCCCGCCGGCCGCGGACGCGCCGGAATTCTTTGACGCAGGTCACATGCCGGGTCCGCACCCCGGCCGGTGATCTCCGTCATGCTGTCCTCGGACCAGGACCGCAGGACGTACCGAGTGGTACGTCGTCGATGCGACACCGGAGGGGATGCCCCATGGCCGACACCGTGCTCTACGAGGTGAGCGACGGACTCGCGACGATCACGCTGAACCGCCCCGAGGCGATGAACGCGCTGAACGTCGCCGCCAAGGTCGCCCTCCGGGACGCGACCCGGGAGGCGGCGGACGACGGCGCCGTGCGGGCGGTGCTGCTGACCGCCGCCGGGGACCGGGCGTTCTGCGTGGGCCAGGACCTCAAGGAGCACATCGGGCTGCTGACCGCCGACCGGGAGACCGGGTCGGGGCAGACCATGAGCACCGTCCGGGAGCACTACAACCCGATCGTGCGGGCGCTGGCGGGGGCGCGGAAGCCGGTGGTCGCCGCGGTGAACGGGGTCGCCGCCGGGGCGGGCTTCGGCTTCGCGCTCGCCGCCGACTACCGGATCGTGGCGGACACGGCGTCCTTCAACACCTCGTTCGCGGGCGTCGCGCTCACCGGGGACTCGGGGATCTCGTGGACCCTGCCACGGGTGGTGGGACCGGCCCGCGCCGCCGACCTGCTGCTCTTCCCGCGCCGCATCACCGCCCAGGAGGCCCACGACCTGGGCATCGCCAACCGGGTCGTACCGGCCGCCGAGGTGCGGGCCGAGGCCGAGAAGGTGGCGCGGGCGCTGGCCGAGGGGCCGACGGTGGCGTACGCGGCGCTGAAGGAGGCGGTGGCCTACGGGCTGACGCACTCCCTGGAGGAGACCCTCCAGAAGGAGGACGAGCTCCAGACCCGGGCGGGGCAGTCCGAGGACCACGCGATCGCCGTCCAGGCGTTCGTGAACAAGGAGAAGCCGAAGTACCTGGGCCGCTGACCGCGGCGCAGGCGGTGCCGCCCCTGCCCGGCCGGGTCAGGGGCGGCGCGCCACGCAGTCCGCGAGGTGGTCGTCGACCAGGCCGCACGCCTGCATCAGGGCGTACGCCGTCGTCGGGCCGACGAAGCGCAGACCGCCCTTCTTCAGGGCCTTCGCCAGGGCCGTGGACTCGGGGGTGACGGCCGGGACGTCGGAGAGGGTCCCGGGGACCGGGCGGGCGGCGGGGTCGGGGGCGTGGGACCAGATGAGGGCGTCCAGCTCGCCCGGGGACCAGCCAGCGAGCACGCGCGCGTTGGCCAGCGTCGCGTCGATCTTGGCGCGGTTGCGGATGATGCCCGTGTCGGCGAGCAGCCGCTCGCGGTCGGCGTCGGTGAAGTCCGCCACCGCCGCGATCTTGAAGTCGGCGAAGGCGGCGCGGAAGCCGGCGCGGCGCCGCAGGATGGTGATCCAGGACAGACCGGACTGGAAGGCCTCCAGGGCGAGGCGTTCGTAGAGCGCGTCGTCGCCGTGGACCGGGCGGCCCCACTCCTCGTCGTGGTAGGTCACGTACTCCGCCGCGGACAGGGCCCACGGGCAGCGCAGGGCGCCGTCCGGACCGGCGATCGCGGCACCCGGCGTCAGGGTGTCGTCCGTCACCGCTGGTCCTCCGGTTCGGGCTTGGCCAGGTGGACGTGGGCGGCGGCGGCCCGGGCACCGGCCAGCGCGGACTCCAGGTCGGCGATCCGCGCGTCGCGCTCGGCGAGTTCGGCGCCGAGACGGCCGAGGGCGTCGTCCACGTCCACCATGCGGTAGCCCCGGACGGTCATCGGGAAGCGGAGGCTCTCCACGTCCGCGCGGTCCACCGGGCGGTCCGGTGGCAGCGGGTCGTGGAGCCGCTCGGGCGCCGCCTCGGGCAACGGCCCGGTTCCCTCGCCGCCGCCCACCACCGCGAGGGTCACCGCGGCGACCACGACGGCGAGCGCGACGACCAGGAAGAAGAACATAACCATCGCTGGGTCCCCACGGAGTCTTCGTATGTGTCAGGGTCCGATCGTGCCATGCGAGGCTGGCGGTTAGGGTCGCAGACGGCCGAAGACCGGTACGAAGAGGAGAGGTCACAGGGGATGCTCAGGCTGGGCGGGCGCGAATTCGACGCGCATGAGCCGGTGATCATGGCGATCGTCAACCGGACCCCGGACTCCTTCTACGACCAGGGGTCGACGTTCCGTGACGAGCCGGCGCTCGCGCGCGTGGAGCAGGCGGTCGCCGAGGGGGCCGCGATCATCGACGTCGGCGGGGTGAAGGCCGGGCCCGGTGACGAGGTGACGGCCGAGGAGGAGGCCCGGCGGACGGTCGGCTTCGTGGCCGAGGTGCGGCGGCGGTTCCCGGACGTGGTCATCAGCGTCGACACCTGGCGGGCCGACGTCGGCGAGGCCGTCTGCGAGGCGGGTGCCGACGTGCTGAACGACGCGTGGGGCGGGGTGGACCCGCGCCTCGCCGAGGTCGCGGCACGCTACGGGGCCGGCCTGGTGTGCACGCACGCCGGCGGCGCGGAGCCCCGGACACGGCCGCACCGGGTGACGTACGACGACGTCATGGCCGACATCCTCCGGGTGACCGTGGGGCTGGCCGAGCGGGCGGTGGCGCTCGGCGTGCCCCGGGAGTCGGTGATGATCGATCCCGGGCACGACTTCGGCAAGAACACGCGGCACAGTCTGGAGGCGACCCGGCGTCTGGGCGAGATGGTCGCGACCGGGTGGCCGGTGCTGGTGTCGCTGTCCAACAAGGACTTCGTGGGCGAGGCGCTGGACAAGCCGGTGAAGGAGCGGCTGGTGGGGACGCTGGCGACGACGGCTGTCTCGGCGTGGCTGGGGGCCCAGGTGTACCGGGTGCACGAGGTGGCCGAGACCCGCCAGGTGCTGGACATGGTGGCGTCCATCGCGGGGCACCGGCCGCCGGCGGTGGCCCGGCGAGGGCTGGCGTAGGGCCGGCCCAGGGCCTTTCCGGCCCACGCCCCCCGTCGTCCCTGCCGGTCCCGTGCCCGGGGGCTTCGCCGCCGGGCCCTCCGAGTGGGTCGTCCGCCGCGGGCCGGTGGGGGCCGCACCGTGCCCCGCGCCCCGCCGTACGGGCGCTAGCGGCCCGCCTCCTTCGACATCAGCGCCACCGCCTCCGACACGTCGTCCGTGACGTGGAACAGGGTGAGGTCCGCCTGGGCCGCCTTGCCCTGGGCGATCAGGGTGTTCTCCAGCCAGTCGACCAGGCCGCCCCAGTACGCGCTGCCGAAGAGGACGATCGGGAAGCGGGTGACCTTCTGGGTCTGAACCAGGGTCAGGGCCTCGAAGAGCTCGTCCAGGGTGCCGAGACCGCCGGGCAGGACGACGAAGCCCTCCGCGTACTTCACGAACATCATCTTGCGGACGAAGAAGTAACGGAAGTTGAGGCCGATGTCGACATACGCGTTCAGGCCCTGCTCGAAGGGCAGTTCGATGCCCAGGCCCACCGAGACGCCTCCGGCCTCCAGCGCGCCCTTGTTCGCCGCCTCCATCGCGCCCGGGCCACCGCCCGTGATCACCGCGAAGCCCGCCTCGACCAGGCCCCGCCCGAGCCGCACCCCCGCGTCGTACTCCGGTGAGTCCACCGCCGTCCGCGCGGAGCCGAACACGCTGATGGCGGGCGGGAGTTCGGCGAGTGTGCCGAAGCCCTCGATGAATTCCGACTGGATGCGCAGGACGCGCCAGGGGTCGGTGTGGACCCAGTCCGTGGGGGCGCGCTCGTCCAGCAACCGCTGATCCGTGGTGCTCGCCTGGACCTGGCCACGCCGCCGGAGGACCGGTCCCAGGCGCTGCTCCTCCGGTGGCCGCTTCTTGCCCTCGGGATTGCCTGTTGGCATGTACGCTCCCTCCGATTGGGGTCTCCCCTGCTCCGCAGATCCCCTGGTCGAGCGAAGCCGAGACCTTGGGGGAGAAGCCGAGAGCTTGGGGAAAGGACATTCCACCTCAGCGTAGATCCACGGGGGTTACGACAGGGGGACGTCGGAATGTCCGCCGTGAAGCGCCGTGCGGACGCTCGTGACGGTGGTCAGTCCGTCAGCCAGGCCCGCAGCCGCTCCTCGCCGGCGAGGATCTTGGCCGTCTCCACGCGCTCGTCGCGCTTGTGCGCCAAGTGGGGGTTGCCGGGGCCGTAGTTGACGGCGGGGATGCCCAGCGCCGAGAAGCGCGAGACGTCCGTCCAGCCGTACTTCGGGCGCGCGGTGCCGCCCACCGCCTCGATGAACGCCGCCGCGGCCGGGTGGTTCAGCCCCGGCAGGGCGCCGCCGCTGTGGTCGTCGATCACGAACTCCTCCACCCCGCAGTCCGCGAACACCTCGCGGACATGGGCGACGGCCTCCTCCTCGGTGCGGTCCGGGGCGTAGCGGAAGTTGACCGTGACCAAGCACTCGTCGGGGATGACGTTGCCCGCCACCCCGCCGGAGACACCGACCGCGTTGAGGCCCTCGCGGTACTCCAGGCCGTCGATGACCGGGTAGCGCGGCTGGTACTCGGCGAGCCGCCGCAGGATCGGCGCGGCGGCGTGGATGGCGTTGGAGCCCATCCAGCCACGCGCCGAGTGCGCCCGCTCGCCCCTGGTCCTCAGCAGCACCCGCAGAGTGCCCTGGCAGCCGCCCTCGACCTCGCCGTCGGAGGGTTCGAGCAGGACGGCGAAGTCGCCGGCCAGCCACTCCGGGTGCGCCTCGGCGACGTGCTTGAGACCGTTCAGCTCGGCGGCGACCTCCTCGTTGTCGTAGAAGACGAAGGTCAGGTCGCGGTTGGGGGCGGGGACCGTGGCCGCGATGCGCAGCTGGACCGCCACGCCGGACTTCATGTCGCAGGTGCCGCAGCCCCACAGGACGCCGTCCTCGTCGAGCCGCGAGGGGACGTTTCCGGCGATCGGGACGGTGTCGATGTGGCCGGCCAGGATCACCCGCTGCGAGCGCCCGAGGTTCGTGCGGGCGACGACGTTGTTGCCGAAGCGGTCGACCGTCAGGTGCGGCAGGGCGCGCAGTGCGGCCTCGATCGCGTCCGCGAGCGGCTTCTCGGCGCCGCTCTCCGAGGGGAAGTCGACGAGTCGCGCGGTCAGGCGCGCGGCGTCCAGCGTGAGGTCAAGCGGGTTATCGGCCATGCGGTCGACCCTAACCCGGCGAACCGCCCGTGCGTCGTCGCGCGTTGTCCACACCTGCCTCATCAGTCCCAGCAGCCTCCAGTACCTTGTAGGCGTGCCGCACCCTCCCCCCTCTTCCAAGCGTCGTGGCCGCCTCCTCCGGTTCGGGGCGGCCGTCGTGGTCCTTCTCGGGCTCGCGGGCTACCTCTCGGTGCAGTACCTCACCGGAGGCACCGGAGGCCCGGGTTGCCAGGTCGTCTCCGGCAAGGGCGACGGCGCGTCGTACCGGTTCACCCCGGAGCAGGCGGTGAACGCGGCGACGATCGCGGCCGTCGGCACCGGGCGCGGCATGCCCGAGCGGGCGGTGACCATCGCGCTGGCCACCGCGCTCCAGGAGTCCGCGCTGCGCAACATCGACTACGGCGACCGGGACTCCCTCGGTCTGTTCCAGCAGCGGCCCTCGCAGGGCTGGGGCACGCCGGAGGAGATCATGGACCCGGCCTACTCGGCGGGGGCCTTCTACGAGCACCTGGGCAAGGTCCCCGGCTACACGCGGCTGCCGCTGACCGTGGCCGCGCAGCGCGTGCAGCGCAGCGGTTTCCCGCAGGCGTACGCCAAGCACGAGCCGGACGCGACGCTGCTCGCCGCCGCGCTCACCGGGCGCTCCGGGGCCACGCTGGCCTGCCGGGGCCGCCCGGGCCCGACCCGGTCCAGCGGCGCGGACGCGGTGCGTGCCGCGCTCGTACGGGACTTCGGCCGGGACGTGATGCAGGAGGCGGGCGCGGAGGTCGGCGGTAACCCGTCGCCGACGCCCACGCCGAGCCCGGCCACCGGCGGAGACGGGCGGACCGTGACGGTGCCCGTGCCCGACGACAGGGCCGCCGCCGGGCGCGGGGCGCGGCAGCGCGGCTGGCAGCTGGCGCACTGGGCGGTGGCCAACGCCTCCGCGCTGCACATCGAGCAGGTCTCCTACGGGGGCTGGCAGTGGACGGCCGGAATGACCGACAGCCGGTGGCGGGCGGCGCAGACGCGGGGGGCCGCCGGAGCGGAGCGGGCGGCGGGCTCGGTGCGCATCACCACGACCGGGCGTTAGTACGAGTCCTCACCCCCAGGGGTCACCCCCGCGAAGGGCGCCGAAGCCCTTGGGAGCACAGGGCGGCAAAGGGTTCCGCGACCCTCCCGGGGACCTTTTGTCCGGTTTTCCGGGTACCCGATAATGCGACGCGTTACCAACTCTTTACGTTGGCCCGCCGCAACCTTCGCGGACTTCGCGCGGTAGTCAGAGCGTCCGTTCCCTCCGTCGAAGGAGCAACATGTCCCTCCCCCTGACCCGCCGGATCGCCCGTGCCGCGCTGCTCGTCGCTGCGGGAGCGGCCGCCGGGGTCGGTGCGGCCGGTGCCGCCAGCGCTGCCCCCCAGCTGCCGGCCGCCCCGAACCTCGGCGGGCTGACCGCCCTGGACGGGGCGAGCGTCGGCAACACCGTGGACGGTGCCGCGCAGCACGTCGCCGGGGTCGCGGGCGACTCCGGCGGCAAGGTCGTGAAGCAGGCGGCGCCGACGGCGCGGAAGGCGGCGGGGTCCGCCGGGGGGCTCCTCGGCGGCGCCGCGCGGACGGTGACGAAGGGCGGGCTGCCGGCGCAGTCCCTGCCGGTCTCCGGTCTGCCTCTCGGCTGAGCACCGCTCGAACGACCGACGGGGTCCGGGGTCTCCTCCCCGGACCCCGTCGGCGTACGGCGCCGCGGACTACCCGGCCAGGCGTTCCACCGCCGCGCGGACCCGCTCGTCCGTCGCCGTCAGCGCGACACGCACGAAGTCCGCGCCCGCCGGACCGTAGAAGTCGCCCGGGGCAACCAGGATGCCTCGTTCGGCGAGGTGGGCGACCGTGGTCCAGCAGGACTCGTCGCGGGTGGCCCACAGGTAGAGGCTCGCCTCGCTGTGCTCGATGCGGAAGCCGTGGGAGAGCAGGGCCCGGCGCAGCGCCGTACGGCGGGCGGCGTAGCGTTCGCGCTGCTCGCGGACGTGGGTGTCGTCGCCGAGGGCGGCCACGACCGCCGCCTGCGTCGGCGCCGAGGTCATCATGCCGCCGTGCTTGCGGATCTCCAGCAGGGGGCCGAGGACGGCCGGGTCGCCGGCCAGGAACGCGGCGCGGTAGCCGGCCAGGTTCGAGCGCTTGGACAGCGAGTGGACCGCGACGACGCCCTCATACGAGCCGCCGTTCACGTCCGGGTGCAGGACGGAGACCGGGTCCGCCTCCCAGCCCAGCTCCAGGTAGCACTCGTCGGAGAAGACCAGAACGCCGTGCTCGCGGGCCCAGGCGACGATCCTCCGCAGCTCCTCCTTGGGCAGCACCTGGCCCGTGGGGTTGGAGGGCGAGTTCAGCCACAGCAGCTTCAGGCCCGCCGGGTCCAGCTCGGTGGGGTCCGGCGCGCCGGCGCCCGGTGTCGTCGAGTAGACGAGGTGGTCCGCGCCGGCCAGGCGGGCGCCGACCTCGTAGGTCGGATAGGCCAGGCGCGGGTACGCGACCTTGTCGCCGGGGCCGAGGCCCAGCTGGGTGGGGAGCCAGGCGACCAGCTCCTTGGAGCCGACGATCGGCAGGACGTGCCGGTGGGTGACGCCCCGCGCGCCGAGGCGGCGCTCGACCCAGCCGGTGATCGCGTCACGCAGCTCGGGCGTGCCCCACACCGTCGGATAGCCCGGGGAGTCCGCGGCCGCGATCAGCGCCTTCTGGATCAGGCCGGGGACCGGGTCCACCGGGGTGCCGACCGACAGGTCGACGATGCCGTCCGGATGGGCCGCGGCCGTCTTCTTGTACGGCTCCAGCTTGTCCCAGGGAAAGGCGGGGAGCCGGTCGGAGAGTGCGGACACGGGGATCAGGCTCACTTTCTGGTCCGGAAAACGCCTCGGTCCCGTGCGGCGGGCGGAGCGCTGGAGTGCGATCAGGCCGTACGGGACCGAGGCGGCGCGAAGGCGGGCCGCTCTTACTGGTTCTGCGGCGGCAGTGCGGCGATGATGGGGTGGTCGCGCTCGATCAGCCCCAGCTTGCTGGCGCCACCGGGAGAGCCGAGCTCGTCGAAGAACTCGACGTTGGCCTTGTAGTAGTCCTTCCACTCCTCGGGAGTGTCGTCCTCGTAGAAGATCGCCTCGACCGGGCAGACCGGTTCACAGGCTCCGCAGTCGACGCATTCGTCCGGGTGGATGTACAAGGACCGCTGGCCCTCGTAGATGCAGTCGACCGGGCACTCCTCGATGCACGCCTTGTCCTTGACGTCGACACAAGGCTGCGCGATGACGTAGGTCACGCTGTCGTTCCTCCTCGATAGGGCGCTGGCGGGCCTCCACAGGCTCCGCCGCCTGGCGCGCGGGAGCGCGGCGTCGTCGATGCCCGCCCCTAGTATCTCCGTTCCGGGGCATGATCCGAACAGGAGGGGTGAACAGACCCGTGGAAATATCGGCGACAGGGCGCCTCGAGGTCCGTATCACCGCTGCTGACGTGGGCAAACGGGTCTCAATACGGCGCTTGAGCGAACCTGGCGCGCCGGGTGAGAAGTTCACCGACACGGTCGGAGTTCTCACATCATGGGACAACGGTGTGCTGGTGATCACACGGAAGAGTGGCGAGACCGTACGGATCGAGGAGTCCTCCCTGGTCGCGGGCAAGGTCGTACCGGCCGCGCCGGCCCGGCGGCGGGGCCCGGCGGCCACCTACGAGGAGCTCGCGCGGGCGGCGGCGCGGGCCTGGCGGCCGGTGGACAGCGAGCCGTTGGGCGAGTGGGAACTCCGGGCCGCCGCGGGATTCACCCGCCGCGCCAACTCGGTGCTGCCGCTCGGCGATCCCGGCCTTCCCCTCGACGCGGCCCTGGCCGCCGTACGACGCTGGTACGGCGAGCGCGGCCTGCCCGCGTACATCCAGACGGCCACCGGCGCCGAGGGCACGCAGGAACTGCTGTGCGCGGAGCTGGAGCGGCGGGGCTGGGTGCGCGAGGTGACCGCCGAGCTGTGGATCGGGGCGCTCGCGCCGGTCGCCGACCGGGCCGAGGGCTCCGGGGTCGTGCTGTCCCGCACGGCCGACGAGGCGTGGCTTGCGCGGTACCAGCGCAAAGGGGTGAGCGAGGTGGCCCTGAAGGTGCTCGGCAGCGGGCCGTCGACGTGGTTCGCGACGGTGCCCGGTGAGGGCGGTGTTCCCGCGGCGATCGGACGGTGTGTCGTCGACGGCCGGTGGGCGTCCTTCGCCGCCGTCGAGGTGGATCCGGCGCTGCGGCGACGCGGGCTCGCCACCACCGTGCTCGCCGCGCTCGCCCGCAGGGCCCTCGACGAGGGCGCCTCGGCGGCCTGGCTCCAGGTCGAGACCGACAACGCCGCGGCGCGGGCGCTGTACGCCGGGATGGGCTTCGGCGCGCACCACGCGTACCACCACTACCGCGCCCCGGAATGCGGCGGGAGCGGCCACCCGCGGCCGGCGCAGGTGGAGACCGCGCCAAAGTCCCCGCAAAACCCCGGCGCTCGTCCGTGGTACGGATCGTCGTGAAAGGGCACGAGCCTGCTATGCGTCCCCTGCATCCGCCGTCTCCGGAACGGTCCGCCGCGGTGCGCCGGTGGTTCGGCGAGGAGGCGCGGTCCGAGCGGCCGGACCTCGCGACGCTGTGCCTGCTGATGGGCGCGGCGGCCGACGGGACGCTGGACGAGGCCGGCATGGACGCGGCGCAGCTGGAGCTGGACCGGCTCGCGGGGCAGCTGCCGTTCCGGCCGGGCGGGCCGCGGGACTGGGCTCAGGCCGTGTGCGAACTGCTCGGCGAGCGGTACGGGTTCCACGGCTCGGCGGCGGACTACCAGCGGCTGGAGTCCTCCCTGTTGCACGAGGTGCTGGTGCGGCGGCGCGGGCTGCCCATCCTGCTGTCGGTGGTGTGGATGGAGGTGGCGCGGCGGGCCGGGGCACCGGTGTACGGGGTCGCGCTGCCCGGGCACTTCGTCGTGGGGTTCGGGGCGGCGGGGGAACAGGTGCTCGCGGACCCGTTCGACGGGGGCCGGGTGCTGACGGGGGCGGACGCCGAACTGCTGGTGGTCGGCGCGACGGGCGCGCCGCTGCACCCGTCGATGCTGGTGCCCGCCACGCCTCTGGAGGTCGTGTCCCGGATCCTGAACAACATCCGGGCCTGGGCGGCCGTGCGGCCCGAGCGGTCGGACGTGGCGCTGTGGGCGGTGGAGCTGTCGCTCTTGCTGCCGTCGCATCCGGCGCGGTTGCGGTACGAGCGGGCGCAGCTGCTGGTGCAGCGGGGTGACTTCGTGGGCGGAGCCCGGGAGCTCGAGGCGTACGCCGATGTGCTGGGCGCGGTGGACGAGCCCGCGGCCGAGCAGGTGCGGGGGCAGGCGCGGGCCGCGCGGGCCCTGCTGAACTGAAGCGGCCGAGGGCGCTTCGCGCGGCCGCCCGGCGAGCGCTTCCACAGCCGGCCCTTCTCCCGCGCGACGCGCACCGCCACGACGAGAGGGCACCCGGAGTCCGTACGGACCGGGTGCCCTCTGCGCTGCTACCGGGTTTCTAGTGCCGCGGCTGTCGGGGCACTAGGGCGTGTTTCGAAAGTAGCGTCGTCCGCCCGGAGGGCGGGGTCCGCGGCGTCTGGTGTGGTGCATCGCAAGGCGGAGGGTCGTCCTCGTACTGGGCGTACGTGGACGATCCCGACAACGCGGCGAGGTGCCGTGCCAGGCGTCGCGGACCAGACGGGACTTTCGAAACACGCCCTAGCTGGGGTTGGTGTCGATGACTTCGACCCGCTCCGCCGTCGTCCTGCCGCGCAGCGCCTTGCGCAGCGCGGAGGCGACGTCCTGCGGAGTGACGGCCGTCTTCTGCCCGGTGGCCCGGGTGATCAGCACCCCGTCGAAGGTGCCGCCGTACGCCTTCTTGAGCGCCTCGAGGTCGTACGTCTCCGAGAGCTTGCCGCCGACGGCCTTGACGCCGAGGATCTTCGGCAGGGACACGGGGCCGAACCTGATGCTGTGCGCCGGGTCGGTCTGAACGGTGACGATGTCGGACATCGCCGGCTCCGCGAACTCCTTCATCATCCGGTCGACCTCGGCATTGGAGACCGTCGGCTGCAGGGTGACGGTGGGCAGCTGGACCGGCGTGGCCGTGCCCGTCTCCACCTGGGCGCGGTACGCCTGCTGGACCAGCTGGGTCGAGCCGCCGACGTCGATGCCCTTGCCCGGCTTGCCGTAGACGGCGACGGCCTTGCCGGACTGGAACTTGATGCCGCCCTCGGTCACCGAACCGGCACCGCCCGAGACGCTCTGCAGGGCGACCTGGAGCTTCTCCTCGTCGACCGGCATCTGCGGCTGGACCACCCGGTGGTTGCCGAACAGTGAGCCGATCACCGACACGGGGTTGTAGTCGCTCGCCGCGGCCGCGCTGGCGGTGGCCTGGGTGTCGAACTGGAGCCCGGCCTGGTCCGGCTTGAGGGTGACGGTCCTGCCCTCGACCGACAGCTTCAGCGGCTGGTTCACCCGGCTGCCGAAGGCGTCGTCGAGCTCCTTGACCGCGTCGTCGCGGGTGCCGCCGCCGATGTCGACGCCGAGCACGGTGGTGCCCTTGGGCACGTCGGAGTGGTTCATCAGCAGCCCGGCGCCATAGGCGACACCGGCGACGACGATCACGGCGCCACAGAGCAGGACGAGCTTGTTGCGGCCCTTCTTCTTGGGCTTGGGCGCGCCGGCGGCGGCCGCGGCGGCGCTCTGCGGGGCCGGCTCGGCCAGCCCCGGCGGCATCTGCCCCATCGGCCCGTTCCCGTCGGCGCCGGGCCCGAACGGCGAGTTGGCACCGGGCTGGATGACGGGCATGCCGCTGGTGACCGTGTGCCCGGAGACGTTGTCCGGCCGGGCGCCGTAACCGGGGGTACCCGGCTCCGGAACGTGCCGCTGCGGGGTGAGGACCGCGGTGTCGTCGCTCAGACCGCCGCCGGGGCGCGCCGTGTGCGCGCCGGGGACAGCGCCCGGGTGTCCCGCGCCTCCGGCGGGTCCCGCGGGTGCTCCGTCCGCGGGCGGCCGCAGCGGTCCGTCGCCGGTGACGGGGCCGCTCGTCGGGCCCGTGGGGCCCTGCGGACCGCCCGGCACGCCGGGGACGCCCGGCCCGCCGAGGCCACCGGCGCCGCTCGGGCCGCCCTGACCGTCGCGGCCGTTCTCGGAGAAGTAGGGAAGGTCGTCACGGCGCGGCTCGTCGCCGCCGGGGCGGGGACCGCCGGAGAGCGGGCCCGAGGCCAGCGCCTCGGTGACGTCGAAGGACCCGGTGCCGCCGCCGTGGCCAGGGGCGACGGGGCCGCCGGTGGCCCCGGGCAGCCCGGCGCCGTTGGAGCCGGGACGGGAGCCGTTGGCGACGCCGGGCACGTTCATGGCGCCGACCACGCCGCCGGGGCGGGCCCCGCCGGACGAGCCCGGGTCGGAGGAGCCGGCGCCCGCGGGCCGGGGGACGGAGGTTCCCGGACCGGAAGCGCCGGGGCCGGACCCGTTCGCCGCGGGCGCGCCCGAACCACCCGGCACTCCCGCGCCGTTGGTGGAGACGCCCCCCTGACCGCCTTTGTTCGCCTGGGACTTGCGGGGCGCGAACCAGTCGCTGGTCGGCTTCTCCCCCGCCGGTGCCGCGGGCTCGGCGGGCGGCTCCGCCGTGGCCTTGGGCGGCGGGGCGGCCGGCTGCCGGGCCTCGCCGCCGGTGTCCTGGGCGCTGTTCTCGGATTCCTCCGAGGAGACGGGCGTACGCACGACGACCGGCGGGATCGGCCGGGATCCGGGGATGTTGATCCGGATCCGGGTCGTCAGTGTGGTCTCGGTCTTGCGTTCCTCGGGCTGCGTGGCCGAACGGCCCGCGTCCGCTCGGTCGTCGGAGACCGCCGGGATTCCGTACGGCGGGGTCCCCGAGGGGTAGGCGGCTCCGCCGCGCCCGTTGGGCCCGGACGACGGAGTGTCAGTTTCACGACTCAAGGCAGGTTCTCCCGGTTGGCTCCGCCGCCCGTTACGACCTCAGTGCGGGCGGCTCGGCGGCGCGCGCACCACCATACTGGCCGCTTCAGGCCCTTATCCCGGGACCGCTGGGTAAACCCCCACCGGACCCGCACCGGCACCACGGGAAGAAGTGGTACGTCACTTGCCAAGTCGGGCGTCGTCGTCGTGCCGTTGCCGTCCCGGCGCCAGGGTGGCGCAGATCACAGCAGCGGCCATGCCGCCGAGCAGGAAGAGATAGGAGCCGCTCTCGGCCGCGAAGAAGAAGTCCCCTTCGGGGCGGCTGGTGGTGAGCACGAACACGGTGACGATCCAGCCGGCCGCACCCGCCACGGCCCCGCCACGGCTGCGCACGGCCCGCGCCCCGCCCAGGAACAGCCCGGCGGCGCCCGCGAGCGCGAGCAGCAGCCCGCCGGGGAACCAGGCGGCCTGCACCAGTGCACCCGCGACCGCGACCACCGCGCCGAGCAGGAAGAGCCCCAGATACGCTGCGGCCCGCCCGGCGGAGGGCGGCTTGAGGGGCTGCGCGAGCATGGAGCCCCCTCCCCCTGAACTCATGACGTCTCCTCCTCGGCCCCGGCGAACAGATCGGTCTCCCGCTCCCCCTTCTCGGCGCCGGGTTCCCCGCGCACCAGCTCGTAGAACTCGGTGGTGAAGACCGGCTGGGCGAGCTGGTTGGAAAGGGCGAAGTACGGCTCGGCCACCTCGATCTGGGTGGCGTGCGCGCGCATCGCGGCGGCCTTGGCGGCGGCGTACGCGCTGCCGTCGATCGCCGTGGTGACGCGCTCGTCGCCGACGACTCCGGGAACGTCGTCGATCGTCGCCGGCTCGTCGAACGGCAGCCCGGGCAGGTCGTCCTTCAGCCGCGCGAAGGCGGCCTCGGCGACCGGACGCGGGACGCGGTTCCAGTACACCTTGGCGATCCGCCAGGGCTCGCCGAGGTCGGGGCGTACGACCGGGTCGGCGGCCAGGTCCGCGGCGCGCATGGCGATGCGGTGGGCCTGGACGTGGTCGGGGTGGCCGTAGCCGCCGTTGTCGTCGTAGGTGACGAGAACCTGCGGGCGCACCTCGCGGATCACGGCGACGAGGTGCTCGGCGGCGGCGTCGAGGTCGGCCTGCCACAGGCAGTCCGGGTCGCCGTTGTCGGCGAGCCCCATCATCCCGGAGTCCCGGTACCGCCCGGCCCCGCCGAGCAGCCGGAAGTCCTCGACTCCGAGCTCCTGCATGGCCGCGGCCAGCTCCTGCCCCCGATACGCCCCGAGCCCGGCCGTCCCCTCCAGATGCCGCAGTTCGTCCGGGATGACCTCGCCCCGTTCCCCGAGCGTGCAGGTCACCAGCGTCACCAGGGCGCCCTCGGCCGCGTACCGCGCCATGGTCGCGCCGTTGTTGATCGACTCGTCGTCGGGATGCGCGTGCACCAGCATCAGCCGCCGAGCGGCCCGTTCCGTCATGGGTCCAACCCTACGAGGGGCCGGACCCCGCCCCGGCGCGGGCTGCCGGAGTGCCGACGAACCTGTCATATGCATGCCTTAAGTTGGGGGCATGTCATCGCAGCCGCAGTACAGCGCTCCGGTCCCGTCGGCATCACCGGCACCCACGACTTCCCGGCGTCCTGGCATCGTCCCGGTCGCCGCGCTGGTGACGGGCCTCGTGGTCGGCGGGGGCGCCGTGGGCGCGGCGTGGGTTCTGAGCGATGACGGCCGGGCCGGCGCGTCCGCCCCGGCGGACGACGCGCGCGACGCGTGCCGCGCCCTCGGTGGATTCGACGAGTCGAAGTACGGCTCGAAGGGACCGGAGGGCGACATCGCGATGAACCGGTTCGCCGCGGCCGGTGTGCTCTCGGCGTCGGCGGCCGCGGGCGACGAACGGTACAAACCGCTCGCCGAAGCCGTCCGGCGAGCGCAGACGCTCCATGCGCAGACCTTCGACTTCGGCAAGGAAGTGAAGCAGGAACTGGCGAAGGCACGGGACGCCTGCGGCGACCTCTGACCCGCGACCCGGCCCTGACCCGGAGCCCGGCCCCGGCGGGGCCGGACGAGCTGGGCGCCGGTCGACCTCAGAACTTGAAGCTGCCGATCATCCCCGCGATGTTCGTGGTGAGTTCGCTGATCGTGGGGGCGACCGTGGACGACGCCAGGTAGAAGCCCAAGAGCATGCACACGACCGCATGACCGGCCTTGAGGCCCGACTTCTTGATCAGCAAGAAGACGATGATCGCCAGCAGCACCACCGCCGAAATCGAGAGTGCCACGGCGGCTCACCTCCAAAGTTCCCGGGACGCGGGGGGTGTCGGGGGTATCGGGGGTCGTCGGACTATGGGGCAGATAAATCCACACAGGGGGCAGCAGGTTCATACCCACTATGCGCTAACGATCATAACTATCCGCACGCGCGCATCGGTCGGCGCACGGCCGCACAAGGGGGCGCATGGCCAATATGGTCATGGCATGACGACCGAGCCTGTCTCCTTCCCCCGACGGCACGCGCGCACCCAGCGGTTCACGCTCGGCGCGCCACGCGCGTTCACCGTGGCTCCCGACGCCTCCCGCGTCGTGTTCCTGCGCTCCGGATCCGGCACCGACCGGGCCAACTCCCTTTGGGTACTCGACCTTGACGACGGCGCGGAGCGCGTGGCCGCCGACCCGCGCGCCCTCCTCGGCGGCGCCGGCGAACACCTCTCGGCCGAGGAACGGGCGCGCCGCGAACGCAGTCGCGAGGGCGGCGCGGGCATCGTCGGCTACGCCACCGACACCGCCGCGGAGTTGGCGTCCTTCGCCTTGTCAGGGCGGCTTTTCACGGCCGAGTTGCGGGCGGGTACGGCGCGCGAACTGCCCGTCCCCGGGCCGGTGATCGACCCCCGTCCGTCCCCCGACGGACGGCAGGTCGCCTACGTCACCGCCGGGGCCCTGCGGGTGGTGGGTGCCGAGGGCGACGGCGACCGGGCGCTCGCCGAACCGGAGTCCGAGGGCGTCGCCTACGGCCTCGCGGAGTTCATCGCGGCCGAGGAGATGCACCGCTCCCGCGGCTTCTGGTGGGCGCCGGAGTCGGACCGGCTGCTCGTGGCGCGCGTGGACGACACGCCGGTGCGACGGTGGTGGATCTCCGATCCGGCGCACCCCGAGCGGGAGCCGAATCGCGTCCCCTACCCGGCCGCCGGCACCCCCAACGCGGACGTACGGTTGTTCGTGCTGGGCCTGGACGGGACCCGCACGGAGGTCCTCTGGGACCGGGCCGGCTACCCGTATCTGGCTCATGTGCACTGGTCAGCGGCAGGGGCGCCGCTGCTCCTGGTGCAGGCGCGGGACCAGCGAAGCCAGCTGTACCTGGCGGTGGACCCGGAGTCCGGGGCGACCCGCATGGTGCACGCCGACGAAGATCCAGATTGGCTTGATCTTTTCCCCGGGGTGCCGTGCTGGTCCCCCTCCGGGCAGCTCGTGCGTGTCGCCGACGAGGGCGGCGCGCGGGTGCTGGCGGTCGGCGAACGGCCGCTCACGGGCGCGCAGTTGCACGTGCGGGCCGTGCTGGACGTGTCGGACGACGACGTGCTGGTCTCCGCCTCGGCCGGCGAGGAGGCGGCCGACGCGGAGACCGGTGAGGTGCACGTCTACCGCGTCAACGAACTCGGCGTGGAGCGCGTGAGCCAGGAACCCGGTGTGCACACCGCCGTGCGCGACGGAGGCCTGGCCGTCCTCGTCTCCGCCACGATGGACCGGCCGGGGGCCCGGGTCCGGGTGGTGCGCGAGGGCCGGACGGTGGCCACCATCCGCTCCCATGCCGAAGATCCCGGTCTGTCCCCGCGCGTGACCCTCACCCAGGGGGGCGCACGCCGAATCCCGTGCGCCGTGCTTATGCCTACGGACTACCCCCGTGACACTGCCGCCTCCGCTCCCCTCCCCGTCCTCCTCGACCCCTACGGCGGCCCGCACGGCTCCCGCGTGGCGGCCGCGCACAACGCGCACCTCACCTCCCAGTGGTTCGCCGACCAGGGCTTCGCGGTGGTCGTCGCCGACGGCCGCGGCACCCCGGGCCGCTCCCCCGCCTGGGAGAAGGCCGTCCACCACGACTTCACGGTCACCCTCGACGACCAGATCGAGGCCTTGCGGGACCTCGCCAAGACGTATCCGCTCGACCTCGGCCGGGTGGCGATCCGCGGCTGGTCCTACGGCGGCTACCTGGCCGCCCTGGCCGTGCTGCGCCGCCCGGACGTCTTCCGCGCGGGCATCGCGGGCGCCCCGGTCACCGACTGGCGCCTGTACGACACCCACTACACCGAGCGGTATCTGGGCGACCCGGAACAGGCTCCGGGGGTGTACGCCCACAGCTCCCTGGTCACCGACGACGGGCTGTCCTCGCCCGCCGAGCCGCACCGGCCGCTGATGATCGTGCACGGCATGGCCGACGACAACGTGGTGGTCGCCCACGCTCTGCGGCTGTCCTCCGCCCTGCTCGCCGCGGGGCGCCCGCACGAGGTGCTGCCGCTGTCCGGGGTCACCCACATGACTCCGCAGGAGCAGGTCGCCGAGAACCTGCTGCTGCTCCAGGTGGACTTCCTCAAGCGTTCACTCGGGCTCGTCTGAGCACGGGGCCGGGACGGCACGCCATACGCCGCCCCGGCCGCCGGCCACCGCCCCTTCCCGGGCCGTGAGGGCGTCCGCGTGCCGACGCGGTCACGGTGCTGTGGAGCCGCTGCCCTTTCCGTCGGTGTCCCGCTCCTCCGGCGGCACCACCTGAAGCTCCGCCGCGTAGTGGCACGCCGAGGGGTGCACCGCCGGCCCGGTGTCGTACCGGAACTCGGCGGGCACCGCCAGCTCCGGCACCTCCAGCGTGCAGCGCTCCCGCGCCTTCCAGCAGCGGGTGCGGAAGCGGCAGCCGGAGGGGATGTTCGTCGGGGACGGCACATCCCCCGAGAGGATGATCCGCTCCCGGCGCGCCCGTGCCCCCGGGTCCGGCACGGGCACGGCGGACAGCAGCGCCTGGGTGTAGGGGTGCGTCGGATGGTCGTAGATCTGCTCGTCGGTTCCGATCTCGACGATCCGCCCGAGGTACATGACCCCCACCCGGTCGGAGATGTGCCGCACGATCGACAGGTCGTGCGCGATGAAGACGTAGGACAGGTCGAACTCGTCCTGAAGCCGCTCCATCAGGTTGATCACCTGGGCCTGCACCGAGACGTCGAGCGCGGAGACCGGCTCGTCGGCGACGATGATCTCGGGACGCAGGGCCAGCCCCCGTGCGATCCCGATGCGCTGGCGCTGACCGCCGGAGAACTGGTGCGGATAGCGGTTGACGTACTCCGGATTGAGGCCGACGACTTCCAGCAGTTCCTGCACCCTGCGACGCCGGTCGCCCTTGGGCGCCACCTCGGGGTGGATCTCGTACGGCTCGCCGATGATGTCGCCCACCGTCATACGGGGGTTGAGCGAGGTGTACGGGTCCTGGAACACCATCTGGATGTTGCGGCGCACCGCCTTCAGCGCCCGGCCGGACAGCCGGGTGATGTCCTCGCCCCGGTAGCGGATCTCGCCCGCCGTGGGCCGCTCCAGGTTGCACAGCATCTTCGCGACCGTGGACTTGCCGCAGCCGGACTCGCCCACGATGCCGAGTGTTTCGCCCCGGCTCAGGGTGAAGTCGACGCCGTCGACCGCCCTGACCGCCCCGATCTGCTTCTTGAACAGGACGCCCCGGGTGAGCGGGTAGTGCTTGACGAGCCCGCTGACCTCCAGGATCGGCTCAGCCGTGGGCTCAGCCGTCTGCTCCGCCATCCAGGCACTCCCTCCAGAAGTGGCAGGCGCTCGCGCGGCTTTCGGAGACCTCGTACAGGGGCGGTACGTCCGTCCGGCACACGTCCCGGGCCATGGGACAGCGCGGGTGGAAGGCGCAACCGGGCGGGATCGCCTGAAGGTTGGGCGGCAGGCCCTTGATCGCGAAGAGCTCCCGGCCCTTTTGGTCCAGACGCGGGATCGAGTCCAGCAGGCACCTGGTGTACGGATGGGCGGGCGCCTTGTAGATGTCGTGCACCGGCGCGGACTCCACGATCCGGCCCGCGTACATCACCGCGATCCGGTCGGCGACGTCGGCGACCACGCCCAGGTCGTGGGTGATGAGGACGAGCCCCATGCGGTACTCGCGCCGGAGTTCGGCGAGCAGGTCCATCACCTGGGCCTGGACAGTGACGTCGAGGGCGGTGGTCGGCTCGTCGGCGATGATGAGCGCCGGTTCCAGGGCCAGCGCCATGGCGATCATGATGCGCTGGCGCATACCGCCGGAGAACTGGTGCGGATAGTCGCGCACGCGCTGCCGTGCTGCCGGGATGCGCACCCGGTCCATCAGCTCCACGGCCCTGGCGCGCGCGTCCTTGCGGGACATGCCCCGGTGCACCACGAACATCTCGCCGAGCTGGTCGCCGACGGTCAGCACCGGGTTCAGCGCGGACAGCGCGTCCTGGAAGATCATCGCCATCTCGGCGCCCCGGATCCGCCGCCGTTCGTCCTCCTTCAGTTCCAGCAGGTCCCTGCCGCGGAAGAGGATCCGCCCGCCGCCGATCCGGCCGGGCGGCACGTCGAGGATGCCCATGACCGCCTGCGCGGTCACGGACTTGCCGGAGCCGGACTCCCCCAGCACGGCGAGCGTCTCCCCGGCGTCCACCTCGTAGCTGACTCCGTTGACGGCGTGGACGACCCCGTCCCGGGTCCGGAACTCCACGTGCAGATCACGGACTTCGAGCAGCAAGGCGCCGTCACCTCAGCCTCGGGTCGAGGGCGTCGCGCACCGCGTCGCCGAGCATGATGAAGGCCAGGACCGTGATCGCCAGCGCCCCGGCGGGCCACAGCAGCGCGTGCGGGGCGTTGCGGACATAGGGCGAGGCGGCGGAGATGTCGATGCCCCAGGAGACGCTGGGCGGCTTCAGCCCGACGCCGAGGTACGACAGGGTGGCCTCCAGCGCGATGTACGTGCCCAGCGCGATGGTGGCGACGACGATCACCGGGGCGAGGGCGTTGGGCGCGATGTGCCGCAGCAGGATGCGGGAGTTGGAGGCGCCCAGGGCGCGGGCGGCCTGGACGTAGTCGAGCTGTTTGGCGGTGATGACCGAGCCGCGCGCGATCCGGGAGATCTGCGGCCAGCCGAGCAGCACGATGAACCCGACGACCGGCCAGACGGTGCTGCTCGGGACGACGGACAGCAGGACCAGACCGCCGAGGACGACGGGGATGGCGAAGAAGATGTCGGTGGTCCGGGACAGCACGGCGTCCCCGGCGCCGCCGAAGAATCCGGCGAGCCCGCCCAGCACCGAGCCGAAGAGCGCCACCCCGAGCGTGGCGCACACGCCGACTGTGACGGAGGCGCGGGCGCCGTGGACGGTGCGCGTGTAGACGTCGCAGCCCTGGCCGTCGAAGCCGAAGGGGTGGCCGGGCGCGGGACCGTCCTGGGCCCTGGCCAGGTCGCAGGTGAGCGGGTTGCCCGAGGCGATCAGGGACGGCCGGATCGCGATGACGACCAGGAAGCAGATCAACAGCGCGGAGAGGATGAAGACGGGGTCGCGGCGCAGGTCGCGCCAGGCGTCGGACCACAGGGAGCGGGGCTTGCCCTCCGGCCCGCCCGGCGCCCGCTCCAGTGTCGTCGCCTCGCTCGCCGCGAGGTCCATCGCGCCGCCCATGCCGGTCCCGGCGATGGCGCGCTCGGGCTCCTGCGACTGCTCAGGCATAGCGGATCCTCGGGTCGAGTACGGCGTACAGCAGGTCCACGAGCAGGTTGGCGACCAGGAAGACCAGGACGAGGACCGTCACGAAGCCGACGACGGTCTGGGTGTTCTGCCGCAGGATGCCCTGGTAGAGCTGGTAGCCGACGCCGTGGATGTTGAAGATGCGCTCGGTGACGATGGCGCCGCCCATCAGCGCGCCGATGTCGGTGCCGATGAAGGTGACCACGGGGATGAGGGAGTTGCGCAGCAGGTGCCGGACGACGACCCGGCGCCGGGGCAGTCCCTTGGCGACGGCGGTGCGCACATAGTCCGAGCGCCGGTTCTCGGCGATGGAGGTACGGGTCAGCCGGGTGACGTAGGCGAGGGAGACGGAGGCGAGGACCAGGCCGGGCACGATCAGTTCGCCGAAGGCCGCCGCCGGGGACACCGAGGGTTTGATCCAGCCCCACTGGACACCGAACAGCAGTTGCAGCAGCAGGCCGGTGACGAAGGTGGGCACGGAGATGACGACGAGGGTGAGGACCAGGACCGAGGTGTCGACGGGCCGGCCGCGGCGCAGCCCGGTCAGCACGCCCAGGGTGATGCCGACGACGATCTCGAAGAGGATCGCGACGACGGTCAGCCGGATGGTGACGGGGAACGCCGACGACATCAGCTCGGTGACGGGCTGCCCGTTGAACGCGGTGCCGAAGTCGCCGGTGAAGACGTTGCCCATGTAGGTCGCGTACTGCTGCCACAGCGGCTTGTCGAGGCCGAACTCCCGCCTGAGCTGGGCGGCGGTCGCGGTGTCGCAGGCGCGCTCGCCACACAGTCCGGCGATGGGGTCGCCCATCACGTTCACCATCAGGAAGATCAGCAGAGTGGCCCCGAAGAACACCGGGATCATCTGGAGCAGCCGCCTGGCGACATAGCGTCCCATGGCGGATCAGCCGACCTTGATCTCGTCGTAGACGGGGACGCTGAACGGGTTGAGCGCCACGTTGCGCAACCGGTCGGAATACCCGGCGCTGCCGTTCTGGTACCACAGCGGGATGGCGGCCATGTTGTCCCGGACGACGCCCTCGGCCTGCTGGAAGAGCCGGATCGCTTTGGCTTTGTCGGTCTCGGCGTTGGCCTGGTCGACGAGGTGGTCGAACTGCTGGTCGGACCACTTGCCGTCGTTGGAGGAGGCGCCCGTGTAGTACTGCGGTTGCAGGAAGTCCTGGATCAGCGGGTAGTCCATCTGCCATCCGGCCCGGAAGGGTCCGGTCATCCGGTGCCGGCCGATCTGGTTGCGGAAGTCGGCGAAGGTGCCGACCGGGTTGCCGACGCACGCCTTGTCGTTGCCGAGCACGTTGTTGATGGAGTTGCACACGGCGTCCACCCACTGCTTGTGCGAGCCCGCGTCGGCGTTGTACGTGATCCTCACCTGACCGCCGGGGAGTCCGCCGCCCTCCTGGATCAGCTTCCTGGCCGACGCGGGGTCGTAGTCGCAGGCATGGCCGCACAGACCCGGCTTGTAGCCGCCGTCCGTGCCGAGGACCGGGGAGGTCCAGTCGGTGGCCGGGGTGCGGGTGTTGCGGAAGATGGTCCCGGTGATCTGCTTGCGGTTGATGGCCATGGACAGGCCGGTGCGGACCTTGCGCGCCCCACCGGTGTTCCACTTCGAGCCGTAGAACGGGAAGGCCAGGGTCTGCAGAATGCCGGCCGGGCTGTTGATGTAGCGGCCGGCCAGGTCGGTCCGCACGTTCTTGAGCTGGCTGGCGGGGATGTCGTCGACGAGGTCGAGGTTGCCGGCCAGCACGTCGGTGTACGCGGTGTTGCTGTCGGTGTAGACCACGAGGGTCACACCTTCGTTCCGGGCCTTGTCCGGACCGGGGTAGCCGTCCCACTTCCGCAGGGTCATCTGCGCGCCCTTGGTGTACGACTCGATGGTGTACGGGCCGTTGCCGACCGGCTTGTCCAGCCAGGCGGCGTGGTGGGTGAAGAAGGTGCGGGGCAGCGGGGCGAAGGCGGCGTAGCCGAGGGTGTCGGGGAAGGTGGAGAACTTCTGGTTGAGGGTGACGGTGAAGGTGCGCGGGCCGGTGACCTTCAGCCCGGAGAGGGTGTCGGCGCTCTGCCGGCCGCTCTCGGGGTGGACCTTCTCGTAGCCCTCGATGTAGCCGAAGAAGTAGGCGTTCTTCTGGTTGTTCCGCAGGCTCGCGCCGTAGTTCCAGGCGTCGACGAAGGACCTGGCGGTGACCGGTTCGCCGTTGCTGAACCTCCAGCCGTTCTTGACGATGATGGTGAAGTGCTGCGAGTCGGCGGTGTCGATGCGCTCGGCGAGCATGTTCTCGGCCTTGGCGGTCCTCGGGTTGTACCGCTTCAGTCCCCGGAAGATCATGTCGAGCACCTTGCCGCCCTGCACCTCGTTGGTGTTGGACGGCTCCAGCGGGTTCTGCGGGTCGCCCCAGGACGCGGTCAGCGCCTTGGCGCCGACGCCGGCTCCCCCGCCCCCGCAGGCGGCGAGCACGAACAAGACCCCCATCGCACCCGCGGCCCACCTGGGACCTCTCGTCTGGATCACGCCGGGCTCGCGGGCCTGATCCAAACGAGAGGCCCTGGCCCGCGCGACTCCGCGCATGGGTGCCTCCTCGGGATGCGGTGACCTGAGACATATCAGCACATAAGCCATATACCCCATGTCTGCCGCACCGATGGGGGCGTCACTCCACGCGGACGCACCAACGCCACCACAAGCCCGCGTCAGCCCTCCGGCTCGACGCCGGAGGCCACCAGCTCCACCTCGAACCCGTCGGCGTCGGCGAGGTAGCCCGCGTAGTGGTCGGGGCCGCCGGCGTGCGGGTAGCGGTCGGTGAAAAGGGGCGACCAGCCGTGTGCGGGCGCCTGGCGCGTCAGCGCGTCGACCCGGGCCGGAGTGCCCGCGTGGAAGGCGAGGTGGTTGAGGCCGGGACGCGTCCGGTCGTGTCCGCCGTCGGCCCGCATCGCCGGTGACCGCTCGACCACCAGGTACGTCGGTCCCAGCCGCCAGCTGCGGCCGTGCTCCCACTCCTGGTACGGGTGGT
This sequence comes from Streptomyces sp. NPDC001292, assembly GCF_042896465.1. Lineage (NCBI taxonomy): Bacteria > Bacillati > Actinomycetota > Actinomycetes > Kitasatosporales > Streptomycetaceae > Streptomyces > Streptomyces sp. NPDC001292. The sequence goes on along the minus strand of NZ_JBIAXG010000005.1, from coordinate 64,476 downwards.
ACCCCAGGCTGCTCAGCAGCCAGCCCCAGGAGCGGACCGCGCGGGGCAGGTCGGGGACCCAGAGTTCGACGTGGTGCAGCATCCGCCCGTCCTCGTATCCGCCGGAAAACGCCGGTTCCCGGCGCCTGGAAGGGCACCGGGAACCGGGAGTGTGCCGTGAGAGGGTGTCACGCCGCGCCGACGACGTCCTTCTCCTCGGCGAAGTGGCAGGCCGACTCGTGGGCCGCCGGGGAGTCCGAGCCCTTGAAGCGCTCGGGCACGGCGAGCAGCGGGACCTCCTCGGCGCACTTGTCCTGGGCCTTCCAGCAGCGGGTGCGGAAGCGGCAGCCCGAGGGCGGGTTGGCCGGGGACGGCACGTCGCCGGTGAGGATGATCCGCTCGCGACGCTCGCGGGCCTCCGGGTCCGGCACCGGGACCGCCGACAGCAGCGCCTGGGTGTACGGGTGCGTCGGGTGGTCGTAGATCTGCTCGTCGGTTCCGATCTCGGCCATCTTGCCGAGGTACATCACGCCCACCCGGTCCGAGATGTGCCGGACGATCGACAGGTCGTGCGCGATGAAGATGTAGGAGAGGTTGAACTCGTCCTGCAGCCGCTCCATCAGGTTGATGACCTGCGCCTGGACGGACACGTCCAGCGCCGAGACCGGCTCGTCGCAGATGATGACCTCGGGGTTGAGCGCGAGGCCGCGGGCGATGCCGATGCGCTGGCGCTGACCGCCGGAGAACTGGTGCGGGTAGCGGTTGATGTACTCCGGGTTGAGGCCGACGACGTCCAGCAGCTCCTGCACCTTGCGGCGCCGGTCGCCCTTGGGCGCCACCTCGGGGTGGATGTCGAAGGGCTCGCCGATGATGTCGCCCACCGTCATACGGGGGTTGAGCGAGGTGTACGGGTCCTGGAACACCATCTGGATGTTGCGGCGCACCGCCTTCAGCGCGCGCCCCGACAGCCGGGTGATGTCCTGGCCCTTGTAGAAGATCTCGCCGGCGGTCGCCTGCTCCAGGTTCATCAGCAGCTTGGCGACGGTGGACTTGCCGCAGCCGGACTCGCCCACGATGCCGAGGGTCTCACCCTGGTACAGGTCGAAGGAGACCCCGTCGACCGCCTTGACCGCGCCGATCTGCTTCTTGAACAGGATGCCCTGGGTCAGCGGGAAGTGCTTGACCAGGTTGCGGACCTGGAGGATCGGCTCGCCGCGCTCGACGTGCGCGTCCAGCGCCGCGACCGCCTCCTCCTCGGAGGCTGCCTCGACGGTTTCCACCTCGGAGACGTTCGGTGTGGCGTCGTCCTTCGGCTCGTCGTCCTTCGCGAGCTTCGTGGGCTCAGCCATGGATCGTTTCCTTCCAGAAGTGGCACGCGCTGCCGCGGCCGGGCAGTTCCGTGCCGTCCCGCTCGGTGACCGGGGCCAGCGCCGGAATCTCCGTGCGGCAGATGTCCTGCGCCTTGGGGCAGCGCGGGTTGAAGGCACAGCCGGTCGGGATGCGCGTCAGGTTGGGCGGCAGGCCCTTGATCGCGTAGAGTTCCTGACCCTTCTGGTCCAGGCGCGGGATCGAGTCCAGCAGGCCGCGGGTGTACGGGTGGGCCGGGCGCTGGTACAGCTCGTGCACCGGCGCCGTCTCCACGATCCGGCCCGCGTACATCACGGCGATCTTGTCCGCGACGTCGGCGACGACGCCGAGGTCGTGGGTGATCAGGATCAGGCCCATGTTGTACTCACGCTGGAGCTCGGCCAGCAGGTCCATGACCTGGGCCTGGACCGTCACGTCGAGGGCCGTGGTGGGCTCGTCGGCGATGATCAGGTCCGGCTCCAGGGCGAGCGCCATCGCGATCATGATGCGCTGGCGCATGCCGCCGGAGAACTGGTGCGGGTAGTCGTTGACACGGGCCGAGGCGGCCGGGATCTTGACCCGGTCCATCAGCTCGACGGCCCTGGCCTTGGCTTCCTTCCTGGAGAGGCCCTGGTGGGCACGGAACATCTCGCCGAGTTGGTAGCCAACGGAGAGCACCGGGTTCAGGGAGGAGAGCGCGTCCTGGAAGATCATGGCGATCCGGCGGCCGCGGATCTTGCGTCGCTCCTCGGCGGACATCGCCAGCATGTCCTGCCCCCGGAAGAAGATCTCACCTCGCGGGATCCTCCCGGGCGGCATGTCGAGGATTCCCATGATTGCCTGCGCCGTCACGGACTTCCCAGAGCCGGACTCGCCGAGGACCGCAAGCGTCTCCCCCGCGCTCACCGTGTAGTTGACACCGTTGACAGCCTTGGCAACGCCGTCGCGAGTGTGGAACTCCACGTGCAGATCACGGACTTCGAGCAGCGGGCCGCCCTCGTCCTGGGAACCGAGCGGGCCGGGGACCTGAGCCGTCTCTTCGAGCATGGTCATCGGTACGCCTCCCTCAGCGCAGCTTGGGGTCGAGGGCTTCGCGTACCGCGTCGCCGAGCATGATGAACGCGAGCACGGTCAGGCTGAGCATTCCGGCCGGGAAGAACAGCACGTGCGGCGCATTGCGGATGGAATTCGTGGCGTCCGAGATGTCCGCGCCCCAGGACACCACGTCGGTGCCCAGGCCCATGCCGAGGAACGACAGCGTGGACTCGGTGACGATGTAGGCGCCCAGGTTGATGGTCGCAACGACGATGACGGGAGCGATGGCGTTCGGCAGGATGTGCCGCCTCAGGATGCGGCCGGTTCCGGCACCCAGGGCCTTGGCCGCCACCACGTAGTCGGCGTGCTTGGTGGTGATGACGGCGCCCCGCATCACGCGCGCGATGGACGTCCAGCCCAGGAAGGCCAGCGCGCCGATCACGGTCCACACGTTGCGGTCGGTGAAGGCGTTGAGCACCACCATCGCACCGAGGATGAACGGGATACCGAAGAAGATGTCGGTGATGCGGGACAGAATCGTGTCCCAGATGCCGCCGAAGTATCCGGCGAGCATGCCCATGAGACCGCCCAGGACCAGGCAGAGCAGGGTGACGCCGATACCGACGAGGACGGAGACCCGTGCGCCGTGGACAACGCGGGAGTAGATGGAGCGGCCCTGCACGTCGTAGCCGAACCAGTCGCCCTGGAAGAAGTGGCTCAGGTGCGGCGGCTGCAGAAAGTGGTTGCGCAGGTCGCCCGCGCCCGGGTCCACATCGGTGAAAAGCGACGGGAACGCGGCCACCGCGATCAGCAACGTGATGAGCAGCGCGGATGTGACGAACAGCGGGTTGCGCCGCAGGTCGGCCCAGGCGTCTGCGCTCAACGAGCGGGGCTTGGCGGGCGCCGGGCCCGCGTCGGCCACCTTCTCGACGACCGCGGCTTCCTGTTCCCGCTCGGCCGTCTGCGTCACGGCGGAGCTCTTGGTGGGCGAATCAGGCATAGCGAATCCTCGGGTCCAGGACCGCGTACAGCAGGTCGACGAGCAGGTTGGCGGCGAGGTAGATGAGGACCATGACGGTGACCACACCCACGACCACGGTGCCCTCACGTCGGGCCAGCGCCTGGAAAAGCAGGTTGCCCACGCCCTGGACGTTGAAGATGCCCTCGGTGACCACCGCTCCGGCCATCAGTGAACCAATGTCCGTACCCAGGTACGTAACCACGGGGATGAGGGAGTTGCGCAGCAGGTGCCTGGTGACGACGCGGCTGCGGGGCAGGCCCTTGGCCACGGCGGTGCGCATGTAGTCCGCGCGAGCGTTCTCGGCGATCGAGGTACGGGTGAGCCGGGCGACGTAGGCGAGGCTCAGGGAGCCCAGGACCAGCGCGGGCAGCAGCAGCTGTCCCATGTTGTTGGAGTCCTGGACGGTGGGGGTGATCCAGCCGAGTTCGTTGCCGAAGAACTGCTGACCGAGCAGACCGAGCACGAATACCGGGACAGAGATGACCAGGAGCGTGAAAAGGGTGACACCCGTGTCGATCACACGGCCGCGGCGGATGCCCGCGAAGACGCCGAGCGTGACACCCACCACGAGTTCGAAGACGAAGGCCATGACCGCGAGCCGCGCCGAGACCGGGAATGCCTGGGTGATTTGCTCGAGCACCGGTCTGTTGCCGGCGATGGTCGAGCCGAAGTCTCCCTGCAGCAGACCACCGAGGTAGTGCAGGTACTGCTGCCACAAGGGCAGATCCAGACCAAGATCATTCTTGATCTTGGCCATCTGCGCCGGGTCCGGCGGCTTGTCTCCCCACAGTGCGGCTACCGGGTCGCCAGGCAGCACGTTCACCATGAGGAAGATCAGCAGGGTCGTCCCGAGAAACACCGGGATCATCTGGAGCAGTCGCCGCGCGACGTAACGCCCCATCTTGCCTCCATCCATCGCGGAGCCACCCGCAGCGCCGGCCGGGGACACCGGCCGGCGCTGCGGGTGAGTTCACCGCGGATTACTTCTTCAGGACCTCGACGTTGGTGAAGATCGGGTCACCGGCCTGGTCGAACTCGACATTCTTCACGTTCGAGGAGTGACCGGAGATCGTGCGCTGGTACCAGAGCGGGATGCCCGGGAAGCTGTTCTTCAACTGCTCCTCGGCCTTCTGGTACAGCGCGGCCGACTCGTCCACGGTCTTCGCCGCGTCGGCCTGCTTGGCGAGCTTGTCGAACTCGGGGTCCGAGAAGCCGCCCTTGTTGCCGGCGACGCCGGTGCCGTACAGGTCACGCAGGAAGTTGCCGTTGAAGGGGTAGTCGAGCACCCAGCCGGAGCGGTACATCGACTTGACCTGCTTGGCGTCTCGCACGGCGAGGTCGGCCTGGAAGTCGGTCTTCGCGTCGCCGACGCAGTCGACGCCCGTGGCCTGCTTGATGGAGTTGCAGACCGCGACGACCCAGTCCTTGTGCGGCTGGTCGGCGTTGTACTGGATGGAGATCTTGTTGCCCGGAACGCCGCCGCCCTCCTTGATGAGCTGCTTGGCCTTCTCCGGGTTGTACTCGCAGAACTCGCCGCAGGCGCCGGCCTTGTAGCCCTTCACGCCCTTGGCGACCCAGCCGGTGGCGGCCTCACGGGTGCCGTAGAACACGGTCTTGATGATGGTGTCGCGGTCGATCGCCATCGACAGACCCTGGATGACCTTGGGGTCGACGTTCTTCCACTGCTTCGTGTAGAAGGCGGGGTTGATCGTGTTGATGGCCGCGTAGTCCAACTCGATCGCGCGGTCGCCCAGGTCCTGCTTGTAGTTGGGCAGCGCGCTGGTCGGGAAGGCCGGCATCGAGTCGACGTTGTTGGACACCAGGTCCTTGTAGGCGCCGTCCGGGGAGGTGTACGCCTTGAAGTCGATACCACCGTTCTTGGCCTTGTTCGAGCCCTGGTAGTCGTCGTTCTTGACGACCTGGATCGACTTCTTGTGATCCCAGGACTTGAACTTGTAGGGACCGTTGCCGACCGGCTTCTCGCCGTAGCCCGTCGGGTCCTTGAAGAAGCCGCTGGGAAGCGGGGAGAAGACGGGGTAGGCCAGCTTGTACGCGAAGTACGGGATGCCGGACGACAGCTCGATCGTGAAGGTCTGGTCGTCGACAACCTTCAGGCCGGACATGGTGTCAGCCTTGGCCTTGCCCTTCTCCGGGTGAACATCGGCATAGCCCTTGATGTCCGAGAACCAGGAGGAGTTGACCTGGTTGTTCGCGACGTTGGCGGCCCAGTTCCACGCGTCCACGTAGGACTTGGCGGTGACTTCCTCGCCGTTGTGGAACTTCCAGCCCTTCTTGAGCTTGACCGTCCACACCTTGTTCGCGGCGTCCGGCTCGACCGAATCCGCATTCATGTAGACGATGTCGCCCTTGGCGTCGTAGTCGACGAGGCCGGTGAACAGGGCCCGGATGACGACCGAGCCGTACGACTCCATCGTGTTCGCGGGCTGCAACGGGTTCTGCGGCTCACCGTTGGCGTAGCTGAAGATGCCGACCGGGTCGACAGCCGCCTTGCTGCTGCCGTTGCCACTGTCGCCGTTCCCGCCACCACAGGCGGTGGCCGCCAGAGCAACAACTCCAGCCATCGCGACCCACTTGGCGCTCTTGGCACCGCGCATGGGTTCCTCCTCATGAGTCCATTAGTTCACCGCATGGGCGAGCACATGACACGGCACCGTCACCGGTACCGGAGAAAGTCAGGTGCCCCCGCGCTCGCGAGTCGTCGCCGGCTGCAGCGCGTGACCCGTTGATCCGAGCTCTACGCGCCTAACTATCTGCCATCCGAACGGGAACGAACCACACCTTCAAGGTTTCGGTTCGATCACACCTGACGTCTACTTCTCCCAAAATCCGGACAAAGGGTTTCGTGAAAGATCACAGCGAAACGGACTTGTTACACAACTATCGGGCTTCGCTGTCCGGATAGCGGACGGGGAGAGGGAAAACCGGTTGCGTCGACCGGAGGTTGAGCCCATGCCGGCACCGCCGGTGCCGGCTCGTGGGCCGCGCGAGGACGGCCGGTCCGCGGATTCCGGCCACTGCGACAACGGCGAAGCTCCCACAGGTACGGGCTGCGAGACCAGATCTGACACACCGTTATAGGGAAAACCCTGTACCGGCCCGCCGGTCGCCGACCGGCGGGAAACAGGCGCCCACCCGCGTACCGTCGGGTGGGCGTCTCGGGCCGAGGACTGGCCGGGAGCGACCCCGGCCGTCGCTCAGCTGTGCTTGGCGCGGCTGGCGGCGCGGGCGCGGTCGCGCTGGTCGAGGACGACCTTGCGGATGCGGACCGCCTCCGGGGTCACCTCGACGCACTCGTCGTCGCGGCAGAACTCCAGCGACTGCTCCAGGGAGAGCTTGCGCGGCGGGACGATCGACTCGGCCACGTCGGCCGTGGACGACCGCATGTTGGTGAGCTTCTTCTCCTTGGTGATGTTGACGTCCATGTCGTCGGAGCGGGAGTTCTCGCCGACGATCATGCCCTCGTACACCTCGGTGCCCGGCTCCACGAAGAGCACGCCGCGCTCCTGGAGGTTGGTCATCGCGAAGGCGGTGACGGCGCCGGAGCGGTCGGCGACCAGGGAGCCGTTGTTACGGGTCTGCAGCGTGCCGAACCAGGGCTCGAAGCCCTCGTGGATGGAGTGGCCGATGCCCGTGCCGCGGGTCTGGGTGAGGAACTCGGTCCGGAAGCCGATCAGACCCCGGGAGGGCACCACGAACTCCATGCGGACCCAGCCGGAGCCATGGTTGGACATGTTGTCCATCCGGCCCTTGCGCACGCCCATGAGCTGGGTGACGGCGCCCATGTGCTCCTCGGGCACGTCGATCGTCATGCGCTCGACCGGCTCGTACGTCTTGCCGTCGATCTCCTTGGTGACGACCTGCGGCTTGCCCACGGTCAGCTCGTAGCCCTCGCGGCGCATGGTTTCCACCAGGATCGCCAGCGCCAGCTCTCCGCGGCCCTGGACCTCCCAGGCGTCGGGGCGGTCGGTGTCCAGCACGCGCAGCGACACATTGCCGATCAGCTCGCGGTCCAGGCGGTCCTTGACCTGGCGGGCGGTCACCTTGCGGTCCTTGACGGCCGCCTTCGCGTCGGCGCCCTTGCCGGTGCCGCCACGGCCGACCAGCGGGGAGGTGTTGGTGCCGATGGTCATGGAGATCGCCGGCTCGTCGACCGTGATCAGCGGCAGCGGGACAGGGTTCTCGGGGTCCGCCAGGGTCTCACCGATCATGATGTCCGGGATGCCCGCGACCGCGCAGATGTCACCGGGGCCGGCCTTCTCGGCGGGCTTGCGGGTGAGCGCCTCGGTCATCATCAGCTCGGAGATCCGCACGTTCTGCACGGAGCCGTCGCGCTTGATCCACGCGACCGTCTGGCCCTTGCGCAGCTCGCCCTGCTCCACCCGCAGCAGCGCGATACGGCCGAGGAAGTTGTCCGCGTCGAGGTTCGTGACGTGCGCCTGGAGGGGGCCGGCCTCGTCGTAGGTGGGGGCCGGGATGTGCTGGAGGATCGTGGAGAAGAACGGCTCCAGGCTGGTGGAGTCCGTGGGAACCGTCCCGTCCTCGGGCTTGGTGAGCGAGGCGATGCCGTCCCGGCCGCACGCGTAGACGATCGGGAACTCGATCTGGTCCTCGTCGGCGTCCAGGTCCAGGAACAGGTCGTAGGCCTCGTTGACGACCTCGTCGATCCGGGCGTCGGGCCGGTCCGTCTTGTTGATGCAGAGGATCACGGGCAGACGGGCCTGGAGGGCCTTGCGCAGGACGAAGCGGGTCTGCGGCAGCGGGCCCTCGGAGGCGTCGACGAGCAGGACGACGCCGTCGACCATCGACAGTCCGCGCTCGACCTCGCCGCCGAAGTCGGCGTGGCCGGGGGTGTCGATGATGTTGATCGTGATGGGCTCCCCGCCGTCCTTGGGGTGGTACTTCACCGCCGTGTTCTTGGCGAGGATCGTGATGCCCTTCTCACGCTCCAGGTCGTTCGAGTCCATCATGCGCTCGTCGACCTGGTCGAGCTGGTGCGCGGCGAAGGCGCCGGCCTGCTTCAGCATGGCGTCGACGATGGTGGTCTTGCCGTGGTCGACGTGGGCGACGATGGCGACGTTGCGGATGTCGTGGCGCGTGGCCATAGTGAGGCGTACTCCCGAAGTGTGCGGACGACCTGCGCGTACGTCGGTGTTACGCGGGCCCTGCCGGGCGGGACACGCCACGGCCTCGACCCATGGTACGGGCCGCCGAGGTGCGGCCGAAAAAGGGCGGGGCGAGCGCCCACGGGAACGCGGAGTGTGTCCGCGTGATCACAAGTCGGGCTTCCCGCACAAAAGGGCGGCGATCCCCGGGCCGACGGGGCCCGGGGATCGCCTGACCGTGGCTTCTCGGTCTCAGCCCTTCGGCGACGCGCCGCCCGAGGGCTGTGCTCCCTTCTTCAGGAAGCCCATGTCCTCGTAGACGGGGGTCTGGAAGCCGAAGGCCCCGACGTTCGCGAGGTTCTTGCGGACGACGGTCAGCTGGGGGCGCTGGTAGAGGGGGATCGAGCCGGCCGCCGCCCAGATGCGGGCGTCGGCCTTGCGCAGCAGGCCTGTCTGCTCGCCCTCGTCCAGGGCGGCGATGGCCTGGTCGAAGAGCTGGTCGACCTGGTCGGTGCCGACGCGGGTGTAGTTCTGCTGGACGTTCAGCGAGCCGTCGGCGGCCGGTGCGGGCTTGGCGTAGATGGGGCGGGCGTCGGTGGCCGGCCAGGCGGAGGCGGGCCAGGAGTACAGCGCGAGGTCGAACTGCCCGGAGGCGATGTGGTCCCGGAAGTAGCTCTCGTCGGGGACCTTGATGATCTCCGTGCCGACGCCGACCTTCTTGAGCATGGCGGTCACCCGGTCGGCCACCTTGCGCAGCGTGTCCGAGCCGGGGCCCGAGGGAACCACGAAACGCAGCGTGAGCGGCTTGCCGTCCTTGGCCAGCGGCCCGGCGGCGGCTCCGGGCGCCGGCGCGGCGGTGCCCTTGGGGGCGTAGGCGCCGGGCACGCCGCCCTGTGTGAGATGGTCGTTGGTGGACTGCCTGCCGTCCTGGGCGAGTTGCGTGGCGCCGTCGTCGCCCGGCCCGCGCTTCTCCTGGTGGTCCTTGTGGTCCCGGTCCCGGTCCCGCTCGCTCGGGCCGGGTGCCTTGCCGTCCTCCACGTTGTCGTTCTCGCCGACGACGTACGTGCCGTCGCCGTCCCCGCCGGAGTTCTGTGAGCCGTGGCCCTGGCCGCCGGCCGCCTTGCCCCCCTTCTTGGGGTCCTTCTGCTCCTTGACCGGGCCGGGCACCCAGCCGGCGTCCGCGAGCAGGTCCCGCGCCTGGGCGGTGTCCTGCCCACCGAGGGCGTCGCTGCTGTCGGCGTAGGCGTTCTGGCCGGACAGGGCGAGGTGGCTGCCGACCGGGACCGCGGGCAGGCCGAGCGGCTTCAGGACGATCTCGGCGAGTTCCTTGCGGTCCAGCGCGTGCGCCACCGCGTGGCGGACGCGCTCGTCGGCCAGGGGGCCCGCGGAACCGTTGAGGGCGAGCTGGGTGTACGCGGGCTCCAGCGACTTGCGCACCTGGAAGTCGCGCAGCGCCGCCTGCTGCCGCAGGTACGTGGTGAGCGACGTGCGCTCCTTCTCCAGCGCGCGGCGCTCGCGGTCGGCGGCCTTGTCGTCGGAGCCGTGCAGCACCGACCAGGAGAGCAGCGCCTTGGCGGCGGTGCGGCCGCCGGCCGGGCTCTGGAACAGGCTGCCGCCCTGGGCGCCGGCGGCCTTGATCCGCTGGACATCGGCGGGGTCGATGTCGGCCACGTCCACGGACCCCTCGGCGAGAGCGGCGGCCCGCTTGTCGCGCGGCACCTCGTGCAGCACGATCTCGGACAGCTTGACCGGGTGGCCCCACCAGCGCGGGTTGCGGCCGAGGACGACGTCCTTGGCCTTGGTGTCGATCTTCTGCACGGCGAACGGTCCGGCGCTGACCGCCAGCTTCCTGCGGGCGCCGTCGTTGAAGGCGTTCGCGGTGCCCATGACGTCCTTGGGGTACAGCGGTGAGAACAGCGACCGCCAGTCGGCGTAGGGGCGGGCGAAGGTGACCCGGACCTCCAGGTCGTTGGCGCCGCGCTCGATCTTCTCGATGCGGTCGTATCCGGCGTTGCGGGCGGTCCAGTACGCCGAGTCCTTGCCGGACAGGGCGCGCCACTGGGCGGCGAAGTCGGCGGCTCCGATCTCGCGGCCGTCACTCCAGACGGCCTGCTGGTCGAGCCGGTAGACGACGACCTGCTTGGGTTCGGTCTCGACCACCCGGGCGGACTCCAGGTAGTCGGCGTCGCGCTGCGGGTGGCCGTTCGCGTCGAGCCGGAACATGGCGGGCAGCACCGCCTGGGCGATGCGGGTGGTGCCGGCGTCGGCGTCCGCCTGGAAGGCGTTCAGCGTCTGCGGCATCGCGTCCACGGCCCAGCGCAGCCTGCCTCCGTCGGCGACCTGGTTGCGGGCGGCGGGCGCGATGTCCTGGGCGGCCAGCGGCTTGCTGCTCTCGTCGTCCGAGCCGCAGCCGGCGAGCAGGGGCACCGTGAGGGCGCCCGCGGTCAGGAAGGCGACCGCGCGCATGGCCGCGCGCGGACCGACACCGTCGTAGGACATCTGTGCTACCTCCGTGGAGCCGCTCCCGCCGGTGGCACGGGTGGGGTTTGATCGCATTTGGCGGTATTTTGGTGTTCATCAGATCTACGGCCCACTGAAAGGGAAAGGGTTCGTCAGCCGGAGGCGACACGGCGGCGCGGGCCTGGAAGGTCACCCGTTCGGCGCAGGCAGCCCCCGGCGCACACAGAGCGCGTGCGGGCGTGCGTGTGGGATGTGCCATCCGCCAATCGCTGCACATCCCTTCCCACCGACAGGTGTGACGCGCGACACTCGCAGGCGCATGAACGTTGCCGCCTAGGGCCATACGGCCCGTGGAAGCGAGGTCACGTCATGTCCGTGCACGACGACCTGACGTCGGTCCAGCACGCCCTCGACGATCTGCTGCGGTCGGTGGGCCGGCTGGAGCAGCAGCTCGGCGGCGGGCTGGAGATACGCCGCGTGCGCACCGACGCCGACCACCTGCGCGAGAGCGTCTCCCTGCTGCGCGAGGCCTCCCAGGGCCAGGCCGCCCCGCAGCGGCCCCCGCTCGTCACCATCTCCGACGCGCCCTACGACATCTCCCTGTGGACGGACTCGGACGACGAGGGACTCGGCGCCCGCGACCGCCACGCCCCCTGAACCGACCCCGAGTGAACCGAAGGGGCTCGACACCGGCTCCAGTGGCCCGGAGACGAGCCCGACAGGAAGGTGCGTCCCGCATTGGCCACAGGTACGGAACCTCCCGGCACACAACCCCATACGCTCGGCGGCGGCGTCCGCTCCCCCGGGCGGGCCAGGATCGCCGCCCGGCACCTGCGGACCGACCGCTGGTGGCTGGCGCCCGCCGGCACCGCGGCCGGACTGCTCGCGTTCGTCGTCTACTCGACCTGGCGTGCCTTCGCGAACGCGCACTACTACGCGGCGCCGTACGTCTCGCCGTTCTATTCGCCGTGCCTGGCGCAGAACTGCCGGACCATGCGCGCCGGCCCCAACGCCGACCTGTTCGGCAGCTGGTGGGCGATCTCCCCGGCGATCATCATCCTGATCTTCCCGCTGGGCTTCCGGCTGACCTGCTACTACTACCGCAAGGCCTACTACCGGGGCTTCTGGGCGTCCCCGCCGGCCTGCGCGGTCGCCGAGCCGCACCGCACGTACACGGGTGAGACCCGCTTCCCGCTGATCCTGCAGAACGTCCACCGGTACTTCTTCTACGCGGCGATCCTGGTCGCCGGCGTGCTGACCTACGACACCGTGCTGGCCTTCCGCGATCAGCACTACCGCTGGGGCCACATGGGTCTGGGCACCGTCGTCTTCCTGGTCAACATCGTGCTGATCTGGGCGTACACGGTCTCCTGCCACTCCTGCCGGCACATCGTGGGCGGGCAGCTCAAGCACTTCTCGAAGCATCCGGTGCGCTACCGCCTCTGGCAGTTCGTGAGCCGGCTGAACGCCCGCCACATGCAGCTGGCCTGGGCCTCGCTGTTCAGCGTGGCGCTCGCCGACTTCTACGTGTACCTGGTCGCCTCCGGCGTCTTCGACGATCCGCGGTTCTTCTGATGAGTCCGACGAGTGGGGCCTTGTGATGTCCGTGGTGGAGCGGCAGGAATGGGACGTCGTCGTGGTCGGCGCGGGCGGCGCCGGGCTGCGGGCCGCGATCGAGGCGCGCGAGCGCGGGGCGCGTACCGCGGTGATCTGCAAGTCGCTGTTCGGCAAGGCGCACACGGTGATGGCCGAGGGCGGCATCGCGGCGGCCATGGCCAACGCCAACGAGCACGACACCTGGCAGGTCCACTTCCGCGACACCATGCGCGGCGGCAAGTTCCTCAACCAGTGGCGGATGGCCGAGCTGCACGCGCAGGAGGCGCCGCAGCGGGTGTGGGAGCTGGAGACCTGGGGCGCGCTGTTCGACCGTACGAAGGACGGCCGGATCTCGCAGCGCAACTTCGGCGGGCACGAGTACCCGCGCCTTGCGCACGTCGGCGACCGTACGGGCCTGGAGCTGATCCGGACGCTCCAGCAGAAGATCGTCTCGTTGCAGCAGGAGGACCACCGGGAGACCGGGGACTACGAGTCCCGGCTGAAGGTCTTCCAGGAGTGCACGGTGACGAGGATCCTCAAGGACGGCGCGCGAAGCGAGGCGGGGGTCCCCCCGGCCGAAGGCTTGGGGCGAGTCTCGGGGGTCTTCGCCTACGAGCGCGAGAGCGGCCGTTTCTTCGTGCTGGAGGCGCCCGCGGTCGTCATCGCGACCGGCGGCATCGGCAAGTCGTTCAAGGTGACGTCGAACTCGTGGGAGTACACCGGCGACGGGCACGCGCTCGCGCTGCTCGCCGGGGCGCCGCTGCTGAACATGGAGTTCGTGCAGTTCCATCCGACGGGCATGGTCTGGCCACCGTCGGTGAAGGGCATCCTCGTCACCGAGTCGGTCCGCGGCGACGGCGGAGTGCTGCGCAACTCCGAGGACAAGCGGTTCATGTTCGACTACATCCCCGACGTCTTCAAGGAGAAGTACGCCGAGTCGGAGGAGGAGGCGGACCGCTGGTACGAGGACCCGGACAACAACCGGCGCCCGCCGGAGCTGCTGCCCCGCGACGAGGTGGCCCGCGCGATCAACGCCGAGGTCAAGGCGGGCCGCGGCTCGCCGCACGGCGGGGTGTTCCTCGACGTGTCGACACGGATGCCGGCCGAGGTCGTCCGGCGCCGGCTGCCCTCGATGTACCACCAGTTCAAGGAACTGGCCGACGTCGACATCACGGCGGAGCCGATGGAGGTCGGGCCGACCTGCCACTACGTCATGGGCGGTATCGCGGTCGACTCCGACACGGCGGCGGCCCGCGGGGTGCCGGGGCTGTTCGCGGCCGGGGAGGTCGCGGGCGGTATGCACGGCTCCAACCGGCTCGGCGGCAACTCGCTGTCCGACCTGCTGGTGTTCGGGCGCCGGGCCGGGTGGCACGCGGCCGAGTACGCGCAGGGGGCGGCGCGCGAACGCCCGAGCGTGGACGGCACCCAGGTGGACGCGGCGGCCGCGGAGGCGCTGCGGCCGTTCTCGGCGGAGGGCGCGCAGGGCGGGGAGCCGGCGGGCGGGCCGCCGGAGAACCCGTACACCCTGCACCAGGAACTCCAGCAGACCATGAACGACCTGGTCGGCATCATCCGCCGCGAGGGCGAGATGGAGCAGGCGCTGAGGAAGCTCGCCGAGCTGCGGGTGCGGGCGCGGCGGGCCGGGGTCGAGGGGCACCGGCAGTTCAACCCCGGCTGGCACCTCGCGCTCGACCTGCGGAACATGCTGCTGGTCAGCGAGTGCGTGGCGCGGGCCGCGCTGGAGCGCACCGAGTCGCGCGGCGGGCACACCCGCGAGGACTGCCCGGCGATGGAGCGCGACTGGCGCCGGATCAACCTGCTGTGCCGCCTGACCGACCCGACGGGCGGGCTGGCGGCGACGGACCCCGTGCGCGGCCAGATCACCCTCTCCCGGGAGACCACCGAACCCATTCGCCCCGACCTGCTCGCCCTCTTCGAGAAGGAGGAGCTGGTCAAGTACCTCGCCGAAGAGGAGCTGTACGAGTGAGCAGCTATGTGGCCCGCTTCAAGGTGTGGCGGGGTGACGCTCGGGGCGGCGGCCTGGAGGACTTCGAGGTCGAGGTCAACGACGGCGAGGTGGTGCTGGACATCATCCACCGGATCCAGGCCACCCAGGCGCCGGATCTCGCCGTGCGCTGGAACTGCAAGGCGGGCAAGTGCGGTTCGTGCTCCGCGGAGATCAACGGGCGGCCCCGGCTGATGTGCATGACCCGCATGTCGGTCTTCGACCGCGAGGAGACCATCACCGTCTCCCCGCTGCGGACCTTCCCGGTCGTCCGTGACCTGGTGACGGACGTCGGCTACAACTACGCCAAGGCGCGCGAGGTTCCGGCCTTCGTACCGCCGGCCGGTCTCGAGCCCGGCGAGTACCGCATGTTCCAGGAGGACGTGGACCGGGCGCAGGAGTTCCGCAAGTGCATCGAGTGCTTCCTGTGCCAGGACGTGTGCCATGTCGTACGCGACCACGAGGACAACAAGCGGGCGTACGCGGGCCCCCGCTTCCTGATGCGCGTCGCCGAACTCGACATGCACCCGCTGGACGCCGCCGCGGACGTGGGCCTGGACCGCAAGCGCGCGGCCCAGGACGACCACGGCCTGGGCTACTGCAACATCACCAAGTGCTGCACGGAGGTCTGCCCCGAGGGCATCAGGATCACCGACAACGCGCTGATCCCCCTGAAGGAACGGGCGGTTGACCGCAAGTACGACCCGCTGGTGTGGCTGGGGTCGAAGATCGGGCGGCGGTCGTCCTAGGTCCTGTCCCAGAGGTGGTTCAGGGAGCCCGTGCGGCCGGGGCGCTGGGACGGGGTCTGCAGGAACAGGCCCAGGAAGAACACGGCCATGCCGACGAGCGCGCGGTTGAAGCGGGGGCCGGCCTGCTGCTGAGCGGGCCGAAGTACAGGAACGCGCCCGTGCCGGCGGCACCGGTCGATGAGCCGTGCCCCCACAGCCCGGGCCGCAGGACCTTGTTCCGGCCGACCGGCGCCACCCATCCGGTCGTGATCCCCAGGATCCCGATCACGGCCGGCCCCGCCACGGCCACGACGGCCGGCGCGGCCGCTCCCCCCACCATCCAGTGCGTACCGATCACCCTCTCATCAAGGCCGTGATCACGACAGGCGAGCCCAGCCTCGCCGGTACGCGGTCCAGTCGTCCTCCGTGGCGGCGAAGTCGACGTACAGCGCGACGCCGAAGCGCTCGCGGTCGGCGTCCGTGCGGGAGAGGCCGAGGCGCACGCCGCGGACGGCGGCGGGGACCGTTTCGGCGGCGGCGCGGTGGCCGAAGCGGTTGTCGTGGAAGAACGGCAGGCCCATCAGCAGGTCGGTCGTGGGCGGGGTGACCTCCAGGGCGAGGGAGGTCTGCTGGGCTACGTAGCCGCCGTACAGGCTCGGCAGCGGCTGCATGGTGTCGTACGACATCAGGGCGATCTGGTCGACGCGGCGGGCGACCTGGGCGAAGTACGCCTGCGACCACCACTTGGGGTGGTTGGCGAGCGTGCCCCACAGGGAGTGGAAGGCGGGCAGCGGGTCGATCTGGTGGGCGGCGACGGACAGGGGGACGCCGTGGGCGCGGGTGACGGCCCGCAGGTCGTCGAGCAGGTCGAGGTAGTCGCGGTCGCCGGAGTGCAGTGGCTCCAGGTCGAAGTGGGCGCCGTCGAAACCGGCGGCCAGGATCTCGCGGGTGGAGGTGACCACGGCCGCGCGCGTCTCGGCCCGCTCCAGTCGCATCCCGTCCGGGCTCTCGGTGGCCAGCTTGTCGCCGAGCCAGGCCTGCACGCGGACGCCGGGCAGCGCGCGATGCACGGCGGGTATCAGCCAACCCGCTCTGGGATACGACGACTTGGGGAGGGTGCCGTCGTGTTCGAGCGGGCCCGCGTGCACGTACAGGTCGCGGATGCCGGTTCCGCGCAGTCGGCGGGCGAGGGCGGCGACGTCGGTGTCCTTCTTCCGGCCGTCCACCCAGGCATGGCCCAGCCAGATCGCGTCCTGGCCCCTTGTGTGCGTCCCGTCGGCGGGGTCGCCCATGTAGTTCACCCGGAGGGCGGTCTCGGCGGCGAGCAGCGGCAGAACCAGCAGCAGCACGAGGCCGAGGACGATCCGGCGCCCCCGGCGCAGACCGCGGCGCGGGCGACGGGGCGGGCTCGCGCGCCCCTGGTCGGGGTCGGGGGGCGTTGTGTCCGTGGTGCGTTGCGTTTTGGTGGTCTGGTGCCTGAGGGAGGCGTCGTCCGTGGCAGACGGCTTCGCCGTGCAGGTGATGTCTGCGCCGGACGCGCTTTCCGTGCCGGTGGTCCCTCGCCCGCCGGCGGTGTCGTCCGTACCGGACGCGCCCTCCGCGCCGGCCGCGCTCTCCGCACCGGACACATCCTCCGCACCGGCGGTCTCCTGCCCGCCGACGGTGCCCTCCACACCGCAAGCGTTCCCCGCGCCGGTACCGCCAGCCCCGCCGGCCCCGCTCTCCGCACCGGACACATCCTCCGCACCGGCGGTCTCCTGCCCGCCGACAGTGCCCTCCACACCGCAAGCGTTCCCCGCGCCAGTACCGCCAGCCCCGCCGATCCCGCTCTCCGCACCGGACACATCCTCCGCACCGGCGGTCTCCTGCCCGCCGACAGTGCCCTCCACACCGGACGTGTTCCCCGCGCCAGCGTTCTCCTGGCTGCCGGTGGTGTTCTTCATGCCGGTGTCCCCTCCCGCGTTGCCGTGTCCCGTACGCCCCACCAGTGCCGCAGCCCCGGTCGCGTGCCCGCTCGGGCGGTCATACGCTCCCCAATGTGACGGCATCGGTGTTCCGGGCGGCCCGGCCGCGGTGCGCGACCCGCCGGCTGTCGGGGCGGGTGGCGCACACCGTGCTGGCCGGCACGGTGGGCATCGTGTGGCTGGTGCTTCCGGGGATGACGATCAACAGCGGCACCGCGGTTGCGCTCCCCCGGACCTCTCCGGTGACCGCCACCGCCGCACCGCGGCAGGACGAGACGTCGCCGGGCTATCTCGCCCTGCCGCTCGTGGCGGTGGGCACGGCGGGGGTGCTCGCCGGGTACGGGTACGTCCGGCGGACCCGGCGGTCCAGGACCCGTACGACCCCCGGCGGCGGTCCCGCCCCGCCCTCCGTGCCGTGGCGGTCACCGCCGCCGTCCGATGAACTCGACGGACACTCCACGGAGTTGATCGCCCTCGCGGACGACTGGGTGCGCACCAGCCGGGAGGAACTCGGCTTCGCCGAGGCGCGGTTCGGCGCGGCGGCCGTCGAGCCGTTCGCACGAGCGGTGCGGGATGCGGCGGCGGAGCTCGCCGCCGCCTGCCGGATGCGGGAGCGGTACGACCACGGTGTCCCCGAGGACGCGGCCGCGCGGGGGCAGGCGCTGGCCGGCGTGGTCGGGCGCTGCGAGGAGGCGGGACGGCTGCTGGACGCGGTGGCCGCCGCGTTCGACGAACTGCGCGGGCTGGAACGGGGGCTGGGTGAGGCGCTGGAGGTCGCGGAGGCGCGGTTCCGGGAACTGGCGGGGCGCACGGGGGGCGCCGCTTCGACAGTCGCCGGGCTTCGCGAACGGTACGGGCCGACAGCCGTCGCATCCGTCACGGGACACGTGGAGCAGGCCAAGGACCGGCTGGTGCTGGCCACGTCCCGGCTGAACCGGGCCCGCCAGTCGGCCGACTCGGGGAACCTCCGGGCGGCCGCCTGTCACCTGCGCGTGGCCGAGGGCGCGGTCGCCCAGACATCGGTGTTCGTGCACGGCGTCGAGCGGCTGGCCGAGGAGCTGCCGGCAGCCGAGCACCTCGTACCGGCGGCGCTCAGCGGCGCGGAGGCGGACCTCGAGGCGATCCGGCGAGCGGCCGAGTCCGCCGCCGCGCAGCTGACCGGCGGCCCGGACCGCACGACCGCGCCCACCCAGGACGCCCCGGGCTCCCCGGGCTCCCCGGAGTCCGCCAAGTTCCCCAAGCCCCCGCAGCGTACGGCCGGCAGGTCGGCGTCGCAGCCCCCACCCGGGGCGGGTCCGGGAACGGCCGCCGCCTCCGGCGCGGCGCCCGTCCCCGTACCGGGCACGTCGTCGGCGGCCGTCCCCGTCGACGTCGCCGCAGGTGAGCTGCGCGCCCGCGTCACGCACGCCGACCTGGAACTGGCCCGCGTACACGCCGAACGGGCTGAGGGGCCGTACGACCCGCTGGACGCGCTGCGGCGGATCGTACGGGCGACCGCGCCGGTCGGTACCCGGCGGGCCGGTGTCCTGTCGGCCGCCGAGGAACTCGTCGCGCGCAGCGCCGTCGCCGCCGCCGACGACTTCGTCGGCACACACCGGGGCGCGGTCGGGTCCACGGCCCGCATCCGGCTCGCGGAAGCGCTGCGCCTCCTCCCGACCGACCCGCAGACCGCCGACACCTTGGCCCGCCAGGCCCGCGACCTCGCCGAACAGGACGTACGCCTGCACGGCAACCCGTGCCCCGCCGCCACCGACCCGTCCGCCGGCGCCACCGCCGCGGTGCTCGGCGGCATCCTCCTGGCCGAGGACCCCGACGGCGGTCCGCCCGCCTGCTACGGCGGCCCGCGGACGCGGGGGCGTCGCCGCCCGGGACCGGCGTAGGCGGTGGCCGGGTGCGGCGGTCAGAACAGGCTCAGCAGCGCCTCCGCCGGGTCGGTCAGGACGTTCTCCCCGTCGGGCAGGGGGAGTTCGAACCAGACCGTCTTGCCGCGGGGGGTGCGGCGGGAGCCCCAGGCGGCGCTGAGCAGCCCCACGAGCTGCAGGCCGCGGCCGCCCTCGTCGGTGTCGCGGGCGCGGCGGCGGCGCGGCTGGACGAGGCCGGAGTCCCACACCTCGCAGACAAGGGTACGGTCGAGCAGGAGGCGGAGCCTGATCTCGCCCTCGCCGTAGCGCAGGGCGTTGGTGACCAGTTCGCTGACGAGGAGTTCGGTGGTGTCGATCAGCGGTTCGAGGTCCCAGGCGGTCAGCTGGGCGCGGGCGTACTCGCGGGCGCGGCCGACGCTGCGGGGTTCGCGCGGCAGGGCCCAGTCGCCGACGGACTCCGCGGGCAGGCCCTGGACGCGGGCCATCAGCAGCGCGATGTCGTCCTCGCCGTGGTGGGATCCGAGCGTGTTGAGGATGTGGTCGCAGACGTCCTCCAGCGGTCGGGAGGGGGCCGTGAGGGCTCCGACGAAGGCCTGGAGGCCCTCGTCCAGGGGGTGGTCGCGCGATTCGACCAGGCCGTCCGTGTAGAGCGCCAGCAGGGCGCCCTCGGGGAGTTCGACCTCCACCTCCTCGAAGGGTTCGCCGCCGACGCCGAGCGGCATGCCGGGCGGCACGTCCAGCATCAGCGCGGACTCGCCGGATTCGACGAGCACCGGGGGCAGGTGGCCGGCGTTGGCGAAGGTGCACCTTCGGGTGACCGCGTCGTAGACGGCGTAGATGCAGGTCGCCAGGTACACCTCGGAGAGGTCGGCCTCGCGGGGGCGGCGGGCGGCCCGGGTGGCCTGCTGGACACCGCCGGGCGCGCCGAGGCCGCGGGCGATCTCGTCCAACTGGGAGAGCACCTCGGCCGGTTCCAGGTCGAGCAGGGCCAGCGTGCGTACGGCCGTGCGCAGTTCGCCCATGGCGACGGCGGCGCGCAGACCGCGGCCCATGACGTCGCCGACGACCAGCGCGGTGCGGTGGCCGGGGAGTTCGATGACGTCGAACCAGTCGCCGCCGACCTCGCTGGGCCGGCCCGTGGCGGCGCTGCCGGGCAGGTAGCGGCAGGCGATGTCGAGGCCGGAGGCCTCCGGGTCGCCGGGCGGCAGCAGGGACCGCTGCAGTATCAGGGCGCGTTCGTGTTCGCGCCGGTACAGGCGGGCGTTGTCGATGCAGACGGCGGCGCGCGCGGCGAGTTCGACGGCGAGGTCGCGGTCGCGCTGACCGAACGGCTCGCTGCCCTTGGTCCGGGCGAACTGCGCGAGTCCCACCACCGTGTCCTGGGCGACCATCGGCACGGCCAGCGTGGTCTGCACGAGGCCGCCGTCCTCGCCGGGCACGGTCGTCGGGCGGGCGGTGCGCAGGGCGTCCGCGCGGGGCGAGTTGAAGGGGTAGTGGTGGACGGCGCCGAGCTCGACGGGTGCGCCGGTGCCGCCGAACGGAGCGCCGGAGACCGCGCTGGCGAAGGCGACGCGGCGCAGTTCGGCACTGCCGTCGGCGAGGCCGGGCGGGGTCTCGTCACCGGCCAGCAGACCCTGGTAGAGGTCGACGGTCGCCAGGTCACAGAAGCCGGGGACCACGACGTCGAGGAGTTCGCGCGCGGTGGTCTCCAGGTCGAGGGAGTTGCCGATGCGGGCGCCGGCCTCGTTGAGGAGGGCGAGGTTGCGCCGCGCGGCGGCGGCCTCGCGGGCGGCGTCGCGGCGGGCGGTGATGTCGGTCCCGAGCCAGGCGATTCCGATGGGCCGGCCGCTGCCGCTGTGCACGCGATAGAGGTTGACGGACCAGTGACGGCGCTCGTCGGTTCCCGGCACGAAACCGGAGACGTGCATGTCCGTGATGGACTGGCCGTTCTCCAGTACCCGGCGCAGGGTGGCGGTGACCCGCTCGGCCTCGCCGCGCGGCAGGTAGTCGTGTACGCCCTTGCCGCGGTGGTCGTCCGGCGAGCCGCCGAAGATGGAGGCGAACCGCTCGTTGGCGCGGCGGACCCTGAGGTCGGTGTCGATCAGCAGGAAACCGAACGGGGATTGGCCGAAAATCGCCTGCGAGGCGGCGAGGTCGGTCTCGATACGCCGCAGGGTGCGGACGTCGACGACGGTGCACACGGCGGCCCTGTCGCCCTCCACCGTGGTCGTCGGCATCACGTAGACCTCGGCGAGTCCCTCCTCACCGCGCCGGCCGTCCTCGCCGTCCGGGATCCGGAAGGGGACCACGCCGGTCCACTCCCGCCCGTCGAGGATCTCGGCCATCTTGCGCTGGCCGTGCTCGCGCAGGTCGGGGTCCACGAACGCCTCGATGGGGTCCATCCCGACGGCGCGTTCGGCGGAGATGCCGAAGAGCCGCTCGGCGCGCAGGCTCCACTGGTCGACGTGTCCGTCGGGACCGATGGAGAAGGAGGCCACCTTGATGTAGTCGTACATCGAGCCGGGCGGGCTGCTCTGCCACATCGCGTCCGCGGACGGCGCCCCGTCGGCGGCACCGCCGCCCGCGGACCCCGCCCTCGCGCCGTCCGACGGGTCCTCGGACTCCGTGGCCTTCGCTGGTATCTCGCTCACGCGAACCGTCCCCTCCAGCTCACCGCGTCCGGCACCGGTCACCGGGGGCGGCTGCCCGCAGTATCCAGCACTACGGCGCCGCGCAACACGGTGTTCACGATCACAGGACCATCCCGATGCTTTCCGGTCCGGCCTGCGACAACACCATCAGTCTTCTAACCGGGCGGGACCCGGTCGAATCCCGCTCGCGGACAACCGTCGACTCACCCCGGCACGGCCAGTTCGAACCAGACCGTCTTGCCTGCGTCGTTCGGCCGGGTGCCCCAGCGGCGCGAGGTGGATGCGACCAGTTGCAGGCCGCGGCCGGACTCGTCGTACGGGCGGGCCGGGCGCTCGCGGGGCGGGTCGGGCAGCGGGTCGGAGACCTCGACAAGCAGCACCTTGGGCAGGTCCGCGGGGCGCAGCAGCCGAACTCCGATGGGACCGGTGGCGTACCGCAGGGAGTTGGTGACCAGTTCGCTCACCAGCAGGGCCGCGGTGTCACCGAGCGCGTCCAGGTCCCAGCTGCGCAGCTTGCCGCGGACGGCGGCGCGCGCCGTGCGCACCGCGCCGGGATCCGCGGGAAAGGTCCACTCGGCGGTGTCACCATCGGTGTCGATCACGCCGTTCACTTCCCAGGCACGCCGATCAATTCGCAGGCCAGCAAGTCCACCCATGTCCGGTTTCATAGGGCTAAGGGAGACATACCCGGTATCCGCGGGGCGGTACCGCGCGCGACGGCGCGGTGTGGCACGAACGGCGTACCCGGAGCGCGCCCTACGTCTCCCGTGCTCCACGGATTTTGACGGAGCGCACGGTGACGCTCACGCCCCCGGGGCGCCGTCCGCCGGGTCTGCGCCGAGGTGGGTGAGGGTCTGCCGTACGGCGGGCACGTCCTGGTCCAGCCAGGGGACGCTCCAGATCTCGGCCGGGGTGAGCCAGCGCAGGTCGTCGTGGTCCTGGAGGGGCTTGGGGTCGGCGGAGCCGGGGCGCAGCCGCGCGGTCCACACCTGGAGTTCGTACGGCGGTCGCAGGGGCCAGCTGCCCGGCACGCGCTCGACGGCCTCGCTCTCGACGCCGAGTTCCTCGCGCAACTCGCGCACGAGGGCGGCCTCGGGACGCTCACCGGGCTCGACCTTGCCGCCGGGCAGCTCCCAGCGGCCGGCCAGCTCGGCAGGCGCGCTGCGGCGCGCGGCGAGCAGGCGGCCGCCGTCGAGCAGGGCGGCACCGACCACCACGATCCGTTCGCTCATGCGCCGGAGCCTACGGGAGGGGGCCGGCGTACGGCGAAGGGGTCAGCCGTCGCCGCCCGCGTTCTGCCCGATCCGCTCGACCCAGTACAGCCGGGTGTCCGGACCGTCGAGACTTTCCGCGATCTTCTGGGCCTCGGCGCGGGTGGCGTACCTGCCCACGCTGTACCGATTGCCGTTGTCGTCCTGCCGGACGACGAGCCAGGGAAGGGTGATCGTGCCGTCGTTCATCGCGCCCCACTGCTCCTTCCCGCCCCTGTGCGTCCGGCTCCCGGCCCCCGCCGCGTCCCGCCCGTTGAGGAAACCGCACTCCGCATATGCCCGAGCCTACGCCCTACCTTCACGGAGCGAATACGGCTTTTCACAAAGAGGTGGGCAACCGGCCACTACCGGAATCGGCCGCCTGGGGCGCACGGAGGCGAACGCGCCGTGCGAGGGCCCTGGACTTCCGCTCGGGGGCATGCGGCAGCCGCGTCGGGGACCTGCGAAACGGCCGGAATACGGCGCCCGGGCGGGGAGGCCCCGGCAGCCGGGCGCGCGGACCGGGCACCCAGGGGGCGCACACCACCCCCGGGGGAATCACCGCTTCCGGGCCGGCGCCCGCCCCGCCGTGTCTCCTCCTTCGCGGCTCCTGCTTCGTGTCTCCTACTTCACCGGCAGGTGGTACGCCACCCGGTAGCGGTCGGCGGGGATCACGACGTCCGCCGTCTCCACGGGGCGGCCGGAGGCGTAGAAGGTGCGCTGGACGACGACCACGACATGGCCGGGGACGCCACCGAGGGCGTGCAGTTCCTCGGCCAGGCCCGGGCGGGCGCCGACCTCCTCGGTGACGTTGTCGACGATGACGTCGATGGCGCGCATCCGCTCGACCACGCCCATGCCGCCGAGCGGACCCTCCTCGGGGAGCATGACGGGGGTGCGGCCGGTGAGCGCGAGCGGCTCCCAGGACGTGGAGAGCATCATCACCTCGCCGGCGTCCCGGAACACGTACTTGGTGCGCATCACGCGGTCACCGGGCTTGATGCCGAGCCGCTCGGCGATCGCGCCGCTCGCCCCGGTCTGGGTGCTGTTCGACTCCCAGGTGCCGCGCGCCTCGGCGTCGGCCTGCTCCTGCCGGAACGGCGTGGCGCCGCCGGCCAGACGGAAGCCGGAACGGGCGACCCGGCGTGGCACGGGCCGCTCGCGCACATACGTCCCCGAGCCGGAGCGGCCCTCGACCAGCCCCTCGGCCATCAGCACCTTGCGGGCCTCGAGCGCGACCGTGTCCGAGACGCCGTACTCCTCGCGGATTCTGGCCTGTGAGGGCAGCCGGGTGTGTGGGGGCAGCAGACCGTCGACGATCTTCTTGCGGAGATCATCCGCGACGCGCAGGTACGCCGGCTGCTCACCGAAAGTCACTGGCCGCTCCCATCAAGTTGTACAGACAGCAACAGCGTGGCAACCACGGGTTGTACTTGCAAGCAGGGGCCAGAGAATCACTCGAAGTGATGACTTGCGGGGAGCGAAGGCATGCCCAGGCGCTTTCTCCCCCCTACGGCCGCCGTCACACCTCCGCGTGACGAAAAGCGGAGGCGACGCGGACGGGGAAGCGAGGCCGAGTTGTGACAGACGGCCGTGCGGGAGTCATGACGGGGCGTCGGCGAACCTCGCCCCTTAACCTGCGTGCATGACACCTCTGCCGGACCGCTACTGCCCCACCGACGGCGTCCGCGTCCCCGGCGACTCCCTCGCCTGGTGCTGCCCGACCTGCCACGGCCCGCTCGACCTAGATTTCTCCCCCACCCCGGCGTCCCTGAAATCCCTCACCGGACGGGTGAACTCCCTGTGGCGGTACGCCGAGACGCTGCCGATGGCGACGCCCTCGCTGTCCCTCGGCGAGGGCCGCACCCCCCTGGTGCCGCTGACCGACGAGGTCTCGGCGAAGCTGGACTTCCTGATGCCGACGCTGTCGTTCAAGGACCGGGGCGCGGTGCTGCTGGCCGAACTGGCACTGCGCGCCGGCCCGCGCCGGGTGGTCGCCGACAGCAGCGGCAACGCGGGCACCGCGGTCGCCGCGTACTGCGCCCGCGCGCGGCTGCCGTGCACGGTGTACGTCCCGCTCGGCACGTCCGCGAAGAAGCTGGAGCAGATCGAGGCGCACGGCGCCCGCGTGGAGCTGGTCGACGGCAACCGTGAGGCGGCGGGCAGGGCCGCGCAGCGCGTCGCGGACGAGCCGGACACCTTCTACGCCTCGCACGTCTTCAACCCGTACTTCCTGCACGGCACCAAGACCTACGTGCACGAGCTGTGGGAGGACCTCGGCGGGCGCCTGCCGGAGGTCCTGGTCCTGCCGGTGGGCAACGGCACCCTGCTGCTGGGCGCCGCGCTGGCGATCGCCGAGCTGTACGGGGCCGGTCTGCTGGACCGGCGCCCGGCGCTGTGGGCGGTGCAGGCGGCCGCGGTCGCCCCGCTCGCCCACGCCTGGGCGGAGGGCGCGGAGGAACTCACCGGCACGACCCCCGTGGCGCCCACCCACGCCGAGGGCATCGCGGTCCCCCGCCCGCCCCGGGCCCGCCAGATCCTGCGCGCGGTACGGGACTCGGGCGGCACCTTCCTGACCGTGACGGAGGACCGCATCCGCCACGCCCAGCTGGACCTGGCCTCCCGCGGCCTGTACGTCGAGTCGACGGGCGCGGTCTGCTGGGCGGCGATCCGCGAGGGCGCCCTCGGCGGGAAATCGGCGGTGGTCCCCCTGTGCGGCGCGGGCCTGAAGTCGGGCCTGGCCCGGCCGTGACCCCGGCCGGGCCAGGCCTGCCCGTCGCCCCGGTCCGGCTGGGTCCGGTCCGGCGCGGTCCGGTGGCGGTGCCGTGTCCGGCCCGGCGCGGTGGTGCCGTGCCGGCCCACCCTGCCCGCGCTGCCCCGGCACGGGCCTGTCCGGCGGCTCCGCGGCTCCCGTTGTGCGACGGCTCGCGGCGGACCGGCGGGCCGGGCCCCGGCAGCCCGTGCTTCTCGTCGGTGGCATCGGCGGCGAGAGACCCGCTTGGCTCGTACGGCCAGGGCGTTCGCCAGCGGATCGCAGCCGACCGCTCCACGGTCGGCGTGGGCAAGGCGTAGGGCGCCTAGCATCGACACATCGACGCGTCGGCACATCGATACCGTCGCGCCGGTCGGCCGGATGCGACGGGCCGGCCGGTCAGCCCGTTCCGGCCTCCGTGTTCTCGGACAGGCGCTGCTGTTCCTCCTCGACGATGCGCCGGGCGAGGCCGGCGTCGGAGACGTCGACGGCGTCCGGAGTGGCGTCGGCCATGTCGCTGCGCCGGGCGAACGCGTCGAACAGCCGTTCCTTGCGCGCCAGGATGCGCAGCAGCCGGTCGTCGACGCTGTCGGTGGCCAGCAGCCGGTGGACCCGGACGGCGCGTATCTGGCCCATGCGGTGGGCCCGCGCCACGGCCTGGTGCTCCAGGGTTGGCTTGACCTGAGGTTCACACCGCGCGCACCGTGCGCAGGCCCGCCGCCTCCACGGCGCCGAGGCGCAGCCGTCCCTCGGTGACGTCCCTGAGCCGCGCCACGGGGATGGACTCCAGCTCCAGGGCGACGAGTTCGGCCTGCAAGGGCTCGAAGGCCGCGCGGACGGCGGCCACGGCGGCGGCGTGGTCCGTGCGCAGGCTCCGCGCCGCCTCGTGCAGCCGCGCGCCCTGCTCGCGCGCCTCGCGGACCCCTCGCCCGGCCCGCGGCGGAACCTCCCCCTCCACGGCACCCCCGTCTCTCCGTACCGCCGGGCCTCCCCGCCGCGCGGTGCGCGTCCATCGTGGCACGCGGCACCGGCACCGGACCCCGGCGGCCCGGTGGGAGGGCGGTGGTCGACGAGCGGCGCGTGGGGTGCGTCACAGTGGCCGTGACGGCCGGCCCGCGCGGGCCCACCATGGTGGTCCCGCCGCGCCCCGCGGCTTCCGCACCGCCGCGGGGCGCAGAAGCAGAGGACGGCAGGAGACTCGGATGCCACCGCGGAAGTACCCCCTCGCGCCCCTGGAACTGCGCCCCTCGGGCCTCATGGGGCGTGTCTTCGTCCCGGCCGGCGACGGCCCCCGGACCTCTCCCGCGCTCATGGAATGGGAACTGCGGGGCGAGTCGTGGACGGACGAGCATCCGCACGACGAGTTCAACTACGTCCTGGCGGGCCGCTTGTACGTCGAGTGCGACGGAGTCACCGTCGAGGCGCGTGCAGGGGACGTCGTCCAGGTCCCCACCGGTGCCACGGGCCGGTACTGGGCACCGGTGTACGCCCGCCTGCTGGCCGTGTACGGCCCCAACCCTGAAGGCCTTCCGAGCCGCGTGCACGAGCACCGGCGGCTGCCGCCGGAGTCACCGGCCAACCCGCCCGGTCAGCAGGCCGGTTGAGCGGTCACTGGAGCACCACGGTGCGCCGGCCGTGGACCACCACCCGCCCCTCGCAGTGCCAACGCACCGCCTTGACCAGTGCGGCCGACTCCACGTCCCGGCCGACGGCGACGAGGTCCTCGGGGGTGTGGGCGTGGTCGACGCCGATGACCTCCTGGGCGGTGATCGGCCCCTCGTCGAGCTCGGCCGTGACATGGTGGGCGGTCGCGCGGCGCGTCAGCACTCGATGACGTTGACGGCGAGGCCGCCGCGGGCGGTCTCCTTGTACTTGACCTTCATGTCGCGGCCGGTGTCCCGCATGGTCTTGATCGCCTTGTCCAGGCTGACCTTGTGCGTGCCGTCGCCGGCCAGGGCGAGCCGGGCCGCGTTGATCGCCTTGACGCTCGCGACGGCGTTGCGTTCGATGCAGGGGATCTGCACGAGACCGCCCACCGGGTCGCAGGTGAGGCCCAGATTGTGCTCGATCCCGACCTCGGCCGCGTTCTCCACCTGAGCGGGGCTGCCGCCGAGCACTTCGCACAGCGCCCCCGCCGCCATGGCGCAGGCCGATCCGACCTCGCCCTGGCAGCCGACCTCGGCGCCGGAGATGGAGGCGTTCTCCTTGAACAGGATGCCGATGGCGGCGGCGGTCAGCAGGAAGCGGACGACACCGTCGTCGTCGGCGCCGGGCACGAAGCGCGCGTAGTAGTGCAGTACGGCGGGCACGATCCCGGCCGCACCGTTGGTGGGCGCGGTCACGACGCGGCCGCCCGAGGCGTTCTCCTCGTTGACGGCGAGGGCGAACAGGTTCACCCAGTCCATGACCCGCAGTGGGTCCGAGCTGTCCCCCGCGGCGGCGCTCAGCTCATGGAAGAGCCCCGGCGCGCGGCGCGGCACGCGCAGGCCGCCGGGCAGCACGCCCTCGCGGCGGCAGCCGCGGTCCACGCACGCCCGCATCACCGCCCACAGGTCGAGCAGTCCGGCACGCACCTCCGACTCGGGCCGCCAGGCCTGCTCGTTGGCGAGCATCACCTCGCTGATCGACAGGTTCTCGCGGGCGCAGATGTCGAGCAGTTCGGCGCCGGAGCGGAAGGGGAACCGCACGGGCGTGGTGTCCGCGACGATGCGGTCGGCGCCGGTGGCGTCCTCGTCGACGACGAAGCCGCCGCCGACGGAGTAGTAGGTGCGGGCGGCCAGTTCCCGGCCGTCGGCGGCCAGGGCACGGAACGTCATGCCGTTGGGGTGGGCGGGCAGGGACTTGCGCCGGTGCAGCACCAGGTCCTTGTCGCTGTCGAAACGGATCTGGTGCTTGCCGCCGAGCAGCAGCGTGCCGTCGGAGCGGACCCGCGCGACCCGGTCGCCGGACCGGTCCGTGTCGACGGTGGCCGGGTCCTCGCCCTCCAGGCCGAGGACCACGGCCTTGTCGGAGCCGTGTCCCCGGCCGGTGGCGCCGAGCGAGCCGTACAGCTCCGCCCGGACGCCGGCCACGTCGTCCAGCAGTCCGTCCCGCTCCAGCAGCCGGACGAAGCGCCGGGCCGCCCGCATCGGCCCCACCGTGTGCGAGGAGGAGGGGCCGATGCCGACCGAGTACAGGTCGAAGACGCTGAGGGCCATCACGGCACCTCGGCGCCCTGGAACTCGCTCATCGCGTCGATGAGCCAGCGGGCCAGGTAGTCGGCGAACGAGGACCGCGGGAAGAGCCGGTAGGCCGTGTCGCCGGTCTGCCAGAGCACCACCGGGACCGGTCCGACCCGCGTGGACACCGCCCGGCCCGGACCGAAGGAGCGCGGGTGCAGGTCCAGGGCGCAGCCCTTCTCCAGGACCTGGCGGGCCGAGGGGCCGCTCAGCTCCAGCGTGGTCCGGTTCGCCGACACGTCGACGACCGAGCCCGGGTCCCCGGCGAGCGCGTCCAGCAGTTCGGCGACCAGCGCCGGACCTTCGCTCTGCGACACGACGAGCCATTCGTCGGGGCCGAGCCACACCGCCGTGTGCGGGCCGGCCTGCGCGGTCGCGCCGCAGTGGCCGGGCAGCGGAGCGCCGAGCGCCGAGCCGATGCGGCCGGCCGCCTGGGAGACGGGGTCGACACGCAGGCTCACCATGGTGACGAAGGGCCACTCCTCCAGCGACACACCGCGCTCGCCCGTCACCGTGGCGGCGCGCATCCGGTCCTGAAGGTGCGTCAGGGGGCCGCGGCGCAGCGCCGCGGGTCCCGCGTCGGTCGGCTCAGCCATCTCGCTTGGTCCCTTCGGGGTCGTAGAGCACGGGGTCGGCCACCAGGACGGGCACCAGGTCGTCGCCGACCGGGGCGAGCAGGGTCTCGCCGATCCGGTCGCGTCCGCCGGCGACGAGCGCGAGGGCGAACGGCCTGCCGAGGGCCTGGCTGTGGTAGCTGGAGGTGACGTGGCCGAGCATCGGCACCGGCCCGTCCTGCGGGGTGACGGGGACGTCCGGCGCGACGATCTGGGATCCCTCCGGCAGCCGGGTGCTGCCGTCGGCGGGCAGCAGGCCGACCAGGTGCTTGCGGTCGGTGCGGGCGGTGTCGGGGCGGCTGTAGGAGCGCTTGCCGATGAAGTCCTTCTGCTTGGAGACCGCCCAGGACATGCCCGCGTCGTGCGGGGTGACCGTCCCGTCGGTGTCCTGGCCGACGATGACGTAGCCCTTCTCGGCACGCAGCACGTGCATGGTCTCGGTGCCGTACGGGGTGATGCCGTACGGCTGTCCGGCCGCGTGCACCTGCTCCCAGACGGCGAGCCCGTACCACGCGGAGACGTTGATCTCGTAGGCGAGTTCTCCGGAGAAGGAGATCCGGCAGATGCGGGCGGGGACGCCGGAGGCCAGGGTGGTCTCGCGGAACGTCATGAACGGGAACGCCTCGTTGGACAGGTCGAGGTCGGGGGCGACCTGGGCGACGACCTCACGGGACTTGGGTCCGACGACGGCGATCGTGCTCCACTGCTCGGTCACCGAGGTGCAGTGCACGTCGAGTTCGGGCCACTCGGTCTGGAGCCACTCCTCCAGCCAGTCCAGTACGGCGGCGGCGCCGCCGGTCGTGGTGGTCATGAAGTAGCGGCCCTCGTCGAGGCGCAGGGTCACACCGTCGTCGAAGATCATGCCGTCGGGCTTGCACATCACGCCGTAACGGGCGGAGCCGGGCTTGAGCTTCTTGAAGGCGTTGGTGTAGATCCGGTTGAGGAACTCGCCCGCGTCCGCGCCCCGGATCTCGATCTTGCCGAGGGTGGAGGCGTCCATGAAGGCGACGCCCTCGCGGGCCGCGCGGCACTCGCGCGCCACCGCCGCGTCCATGTCCTCCCCCTGTTGGGGGTAGTACCAGGGCCGCTTCCACTGCCCCACGTTCTCGAACTCCGCGCCGTGCGCGACGTGCCAGCCGTGGATCGCGGTCATGCGCTCCGGGTCGAACAGGTCGCCGCGCTCGCGTCCGGCGAGGGCGGCGAAGGCCACCGGGGTGTACGGCGCCCGGTAGGCGGTCGTGCCGATCTCGCCCGGGGAGGCGCCGTCGCCGAGGGCGGCGGCGATCACGCCGATCGCGTTGACGCCGGAGGTCTTGCCCTGGTCGTTGGCCGTGCCGAGCGAGGTGTAGCGCTTGACGTGCTCGACGCTGCGCATCCCGGCGCCGGTGGACCGCCAGACGTCGGCGACGGTGACATCGCGCTGGTGGTCGACGAAGTGGGTGTCCCAGGTGCCGGGATCGCCGTCGGAGCCGACGGAGCCGTTGCTGGGTGCGGGCACCAGCCACAGCGCGCGCACCGGGGCGCGGTCGCGGGCGTGGCCGGCCGGCGGGGCGGGCACGGGCACCGGGAACCCGGCGTCCGTGGCGGCCAGCGCACCGGCGCGGGCCCCTTCGGCGAGCGCGCCGTCGAGGTCGTACGCCCCGCGGGCCGCGCCCGCGATGTGCTGGTCGCGCACCGTGCCGTCGGGGACGAAGGCGGCCAGGTCCTCGTCCCAGCGCAGCCTGCCCTGGCGCTGGCTGTGCAGGTGCACCACCGGGCTCCAGCCGCCCGAGACGGCGAGCAGGTCGCAGTCGAACGAGACCGGCTCGCCGGTGAGTTCGCCGTCGTCGTCGAGGGACTGGACGGTGACCGCGGTGATCCGGCCCTCGCCCGCGGTGCCGGTCACCGCGCTGCCGGTCAGCACCCTGACTCCGGTCGCCACGGCCACCTCGGCCGCCCGCTGGGACAGCAGGGGCCGCGCGTCGACGACGGCGGCGATCTCGACGCCGGCCGCGCGCAGGTCGGCCACCGTGTCGTAGGCGCTGTCGTTGGTGGTGCTCACGACGGCGCGCGAACCGGGTGCCACCGCGTACCGGTTGACGTAGGTGCGCACGGCGGAGGCGAGCATCACGCCGGGGCGGTCGTTGCCCGCGAACACCAGCGGCCGCTCGTGGGCGCCGGTGGCCAGGACCACCTGGCGGGCCCGGATGTGCCACAGCCGCTGGCGCGAGACGCCCTCGGAGGCGCCGGGGGCGTCGGCGCCGAGGTGGTCGGTGCGCCGTTGCAGGGCCAGGACGTAGTTGTCGTCGTAGGAACCGAAGGCGGTGGTGCGGGGCAGTACGACGGCCTCGGGCGCGGCGTCGAGGGCCGCGCGCATGTCGGCGACCCAGTCGAGGGCGGCCCGCTCGCCGACCGTCTCGGTGCGCCCGGACAGCAGCGAACCGCCGGGCTCGGGCTGGTCGTCGACGAGGATCACGCGAGCGCCGGAACCGGCGGCGGCGACGGCCGCCGCGAGTCCGGCCGGGCCCGCTCCGACGACCAGGACGTCGGTGTGCGCGTACTTCTTGTCGTAGACGGCCGGGTCGGGGTTCGGGTCGAGCCGGCCCATCCCGGACAGGGTGGTGGCGGACAGCCCGTCGTACAGCTCGACGGTCGTCGCGGGCAGCATGCTCTCCGAGCACGGGCCGTCGAGCTGGAGCAGGGCGTTGGGCTCCTCGACACCGGCGGAGACGATGCCGCGCGGGCGGTCCCGGTAGAGGGACGCTCCGACCTCGACGACACCACTGGCCAGCAGGGCGGAGGCGACGGTGTCACCGGGGTGGCCGGTCAATTGCCGTCCGTCGACGGTGAACCGCAGCACGGTGTCGCGGTCGACGCGCCCGCCGTGCGGCAGACGGAATTCCTGGTCGGTCATCGGTTTCCCCCGGCCGGATCGGCGGACTGGAGAAGGCCGCTCCGCCCGGGAAGCCCGGGGAGGTCGGGGCGGGGCTCGTCGAGCCGGTAGACGGCGATCACTTCGTAACTGACGGTGTCGCGTACGACGTTGAACCAGCGGCGGCAGCCCGTGGAGTGCACCCACCGCTCGGCGAAGGGCCCCTTGGGGTTGTCCCGGTAGAAGACGTACTCGGCCCACTGCTCGTCGGTGAGGTCCCCGGGGGTCTCGGGGAAGGGAATGTGGGCCTGACCCCCGTAGTGGTACTCGGTCTCGTCTCGCGGACCGCACCAGGGGCAGTTCAGCAGCAGCACGGTGTCCTCCTCTCAGTGGGCCACGGCCGCGGCGCCGTGCTCGTCGATCAGGGCGCCCGTGGTGAAGCGGTCCAGGGCGAAGGGCTTGTTCAGGGCGTGCGGCTCACCGGTGGCGATGGTGTGGGCGAAGGTCCAGCCGGCGGCCGGGGTCGCCTTGAAACCTCCGGTGCCCCAGCCGCAGTTGACGTAGAGGTTCTCCACCGGCGTGGTGCCGATGATCGGGGAGGCGTCCGGGGTGACGTCGACGATGCCGCCCCAGGTCCGCAGCACGTGCGCGCGGGCGAAGACGGGGAACAGTTCGACCGCGGCGGCCATCTGATGCTCGATCACATGGAACGAGCCTCGCTGGCCGTAGCCGTTGTACGCGTCGACTCCCGCGCCCATCACCAGCTCGCCCTTGTGCGCCTGGGAGACGTAGACGTGCACGTGGTTCGACATCACGACGGTGGGGTGCACCGGCTCGTGCAGTTCGGAGACCAGCGCCTGGAGCGGGTGCGACTGCACCGGCAGCCGGAACCCGGCCCGCTCGGCCAGGACGCTGCTGTGCCCGGCGCCCGCGAGACCGACCCGGCCGGCCAGGATGCGGCCCCGGCTGGTCTCCACGCCGACGACCCGGTCGCCGTCCTTGACGAAGCCGGTGACCTCGCAGCCCTGGACGAGGTCGACGCCCATCTCGTCGGCGCGGCGGGCGAGCGCCCAGGCGACGTGGTCGTGCTTGGCGATGCCGGCGCGCGGCTGGTAGGTGCCGCCGAGGACCGGGTAGCGGGTGGTGGGCGAGACGTTGAGGATCGGACAGACCTTGGCGACCTCGTCCGTCTCCAGCCATTCGGCGTCGACTCCGTTGAGGCGGTTGGCGTTGACGCGGCGCACGCCCTCGCGGACGTCCTGGAGGGTGTGCGCGAGGTTGAGCACGCCGCGCTGGCTGAACAGGAAGTCGTAGTCCAGTTCCTCGGGCAGTCCCTCCCACAGCTTCAGGGCGTGCTCGTAGATGGCGGCGCTCTCGTCCCACAGGTAGTTGGACCGGATGATGGTGGTGTTGCGGGCCATGTTGCCGCCGGCCAGCCAGCCCTTCTCCAGGACGGCGACGTTGGTGATGCCGTGGTTCTTGGCGAGGTAGTAGGCGGTGGCCAGGCCGTGGCCTCCGGCGCCGACGATGACGACGTCGTAGGAGGAGCGTGGTTCGGGGGTGCGCCAGAGCCAGTCGGGGTGCTCCGGGAGCGGGGTGGCGGTCATCCGGCGGTTCCGTTCTGCTCGGCGGGTCCGGTCGGGTCGGCGTTCGCGGTCCGGTCAGCGGA
The DNA here is from genome assembly GCF_042896465.1 of Streptomyces sp. NPDC001292. Classification (NCBI taxonomy): domain Bacteria; kingdom Bacillati; phylum Actinomycetota; class Actinomycetes; order Kitasatosporales; family Streptomycetaceae; genus Streptomyces; species Streptomyces sp. NPDC001292. The sequence goes on along the minus strand of NZ_JBIAXG010000005.1, from coordinate 30,351 downwards.
GGCGGTCCGGCCGTCGGGGGTGGTCCGGCCGTCAGGGGCGGTCCGGCCGGCGTAGAGCGGGAACTTCTCGGCGAGCGCGGTGACCCGGCCGCGCAGCAGGCCGGCGCCCTCGTCGGTGAGGTCCTCCTCCTTCAGGGCGCGGGCGATGACGTCGGCGACCTCGCGGAACTCCTCCGCCCCGAAGCCCCGGGTGGCCAGGGCGGGGGTGCCGATGCGCAGGCCGGAGGAGACCATCGGCGGGCGGGGGTCGAAGGGCACGGCGTTGCGGTTGACGGTGATGCCGACGCGGTGGAGGCGGTCCTCGGCCTGCTGTCCGTCGAGCGCGGAGTCGCGCAGGTCGACCAGGACGAGGTGGACTTCCGTGCCGCCGGTGAGGACGGAGATCCCGGCCTCGGCGACGTCGTCGGCGAGCAGCCGGCCGGCGAGGATCCGGGCGCCCTCCAGGGTGCGCCGCTGGCGCTCCTTGAACTCCTCGCTCGCGGCGACCTTGAAGGCGACCGCCTTGGCCGCGACGACGTGCTCCAGGGGGCCGCCCTGCTGGCCGGGGAACACCGCTGAGTTGATCTTCTTGGCGAGTCCGGCCCGGCTGAGGATCACACCGCCTCGGGGACCCCCGAGGGTCTTGTGGGTGGTGGTCGTCACGACGTCCGCGTACGGCACGGGGCTGGGGTGCAGTCCGGCCGCGACCAGTCCCGCGAAGTGCGCCATGTCGACCATGAGGTACGCGCCGACCTCGTCGGCGATGCGCCGGAAGGCGGCGAAGTCCAGCCGTCGGGGATAGGCCGACCAACCGGCCACGATCAGCTTCGGCCGGTGCGCGCGGGCCAGTTCGGCCACCTCGCCCATGTCGACGCGCAGGTCGGACTCGCGGACGTGGTACGGCACGACGTTGTAGAGCTTGCCGGAGAAATTGATGCGCATGCCGTGGGTGAGGTGGCCGCCGTGCGCGAGGTCGAGTCCGAGGATCGTGTCCCCTGGGTCGAGCAGGGCGGACATCGCGGCGGCGTTGGCCTGGGCGCCCGAGTGCGGCTGGACGTTGGCCGCCTCCGCGCCGAAGAGTGCCTTGACCCGGTCGATCGCCAGCTGCTCGACGACGTCGACGTGCTCGCAGCCGCCGTAGTAGCGGCGGCCGGGGTAGCCCTCGGCGTACTTGTTCGTCAAAACCGAGCCCTGGGCCTCCATCACGGCCGCCGGCGCGAAGTTCTCCGACGCGATCATCTCGAGTGTCGACTGCTGGCGCCTCAGCTCCTCGGAGACGGCGACGGCGATCTCGGGGTCCAGCGCGGCCAGGGGGAGGGAGAGAAGGCCGCTGTCCTGCGTCGTCGACGGACTCGCTGCCATAGTGAGCACCACCTTAATATGCGACTGCTCCCAAACTGATATATCAGTTGTCTGCGGTAACGTAGGACAAGGCGACGGAACGGGTCAAGGGGGGTAGCGCGATGGATCAGGCAGAGACCTCGCCGGCGACCGCCGAGGAGACGCTCACCCTCGCCGAGCGCGCGTACCGCGACATCCGCGACCGGCTGATCATGCTCGAGATCCCGCCCGGCGCCCCGGTGAACGAGGACCTGCTCGCCCAGAGCGTCGGCTTCGGGCGCACTCCGGTGCGCGAAGCCCTCAAGCGGCTCCAGCACGAGCGACTGATCGTGGCCTACCCGCGGCGCGGAACCTTCGCCACCGAGGTCAACATCACCGACCTCGCCCACATCTCCGAGGTGCGGCGGCAGTTGGAGCCGATGGCGGCGGCGTGCGCGGCCGAGCGCGCCGCGGCCGTCGACCGCGATGCGCTGGCCGCGCTGCTGCGGCGGCTGGAGGGCGAGGACACCCCCGGGCAGGGCGCGGACGCCCTGATGCGCCTCGACCTGCGGGTGCACCGCGCCATCTACGCCGCGACCCACAACCCGTACCTCGAGGACACCCTCGTCCGCTACGACAACCTGGCCACCCGGATCTGGTGCCTGTTCGTGAACCGGCTGCCCGGCATGGCGGGGCACGTCGTCGAGCACGGACCGCTGCTGCGGGCCATCGTCGACGGCGACCCCGACAAGGCCTCGGAGCTCGCACGAAGCCATGTCGTGGGCTTCGAGCGGGCGATCCGCGCAGCGATCTGAGCGCGACAATCCCCTCAGCCGCCGGCCTCAGGTCGGCGGCTTGTTGCTTTTGACGCAACAGAGATGCGCGCCTGGAAAGACCATACGTGATTCTCTTGCGCAATCCCAGGGCTCCACCTACCTTGTGCAACAACGTTGCTGGATATGCAACTCCATGTTGGGGAGTCCGTTCCATGAACGACCAGCCAAGCGCCCCGGTGCGGCCCCAGCCGCCCGATCCACCCCCGCCGCTCGCCCCCTCCGCCGACGACATGACCGGCTCGCCCGCCGACAGCACCGCGGTACGCCGCCGCGTGGTGGCGGCCGGCTTCATCGGCAACTTCGCCGAGTGGTTCGACTACGCCGCCTACGGCTGTCTGGCGAACGCTGCCGGGCTTCCTCGCCGAGCAGTTCCCGACCCCGGTCCGCTACAGCGGCTTCGCCATCAGCTTCAACCTGGCGAACGCCCTCTTCGGCGGCACCGCGGCGTTCGTCGCCACGCTGCTCATCTCCTGGACCGGCAGCAGCCTCTCCCCCGCCTGGTACCTCGTCGCCGCGGCGCTGGTCTCGCTCTGGGCCGTCCTGGCCTCGAAGGAGACCTCACGCGAGCCGCTTCGTGAGCACCGAGGGCCACCCACCCACCGACCGCTCTTCTTCCCAGTCGAAGCAGAGAAGCCGAACACCGATGAAAGGGAGTACCCGTGTCCGCTGCCGGCCTCGAGCGCCTGAAGCTGATCCGCAACGGTGAGAAGGAGCGACTGACCTTCTCCGACGCCGAGATGGAGCGCCGGCTGTCGCTGCTCCGCAAGGCGATGGCCGAAACGGGCGTCGACATCGCCCTGTTCACCTCGTACCACAACATCAAGTACTACTCCGACTTCCTCTACACCTCCTTCGGCCGCCCCTACGCGCTGATCGTCACCACGGACGACCAGATCACCGTCTCCGCCAACATCGACGCCGGCATGCCGTGGCGGCGCACCTTCGGCGACAACGCCGTCTACACGGACTGGCACCGCGACAACTACATCCACGTCGTCAAGGAGACGCTGAGGGGGCGGGCCGTCACGCCGCGCCGGATCGGCGTCGAGCACGACAGCCTGCCGCTAGACACCCTGCGGAAGTTCGAAGCCGCCTTCCCCGGTGCGGAGTTCGCCGACATCGCGCAGGCCGCCATGCGGCAGCGGATGGTCAAGTCGGACGAGGAGATCGCCCTGATCAAGGAGGGCGCGCGGGTCGGCGACCTGGGCGGCGAGGCCATCCGCGCGGCCATCCACGAGGGCGTCTCGGAGTACGAGGTCGCGCTGGCGGGCACCGATGCCATGGTCCGCGAGATCGCCCGTGCTTACCCGCACACCGAGATCCGCGACACCTGGGTGTGGTTCCAGTCGGGCATCAACACCGACGGCGCCCACAACTGGCCCACCACCCGCAAGGTGGGCCGCGGCGACATCCTCAGCCTCAACTGCTTCCCGATGATCTCCGGTTACTACACCGCGCTGGAGCGGACCCTCTTCTACGGCGAGCCCGACGCCCGGTCGCTGGAACTGTGGGAGATCAACGTCGAGGTGCACCGGCGCGGTCTGGAACTGATCAAGCCGGGGATCAGCTGCGCGGAGATAGCCCACACGCTCAACGAGATCTACATCGGCCACGGCCTGCTGCCCAACCGCACCTTCGGCTACGGCCACTCGTTCGGCGTGCTGTCCCACTACTACGGCCGTGAGGCGGGGCTCGAACTGCGCGAGGACATCGACACCGTGCTCGAACCGAACATGGTGGTGTCCATGGAGCCGATGATCATGGTGCCCGAGGGCGAGCCGGGCGCCGGTGGTTATCGTGAGCACGACATCCTGGTCGTGACCGAGAACGGCGCCGAGAACATCACCAAGTTCCCCTTCGGCCCGGAGCACAACATCCTGGGCGTCTGACCGGGAACCCGACGGCACACGGTGCCGCACCGGCCGCACGGGCCGGTGCGGCACCGCGCCGTCCCCACCCGTGCGGCACCGAGGGAGCGCCCATGGCGGACAAGCGGACGGACCCGAACTCGTCGCAGGAGGTCGGCACGGCCGCACCGGTCTTCGACCACCGCGGCGAGGTGGCCGCCGCCGTCCTGGCCTCGGCACCCCGCTTCCGCGTCTTCCCCGACCGACTGCCGGTTCTCGGCGAGGCGGTGCGCGCCGCCGCCGACCAGGTGACCCGACGACTCGGCGACCACGGTCCGAACCGACCACGTTCGGCGCCTTTCTGAGAGCTCGTCGGAACAGGTCTCGCTCTCAGGCGCCCGGCCGCCGGGGACCGCACGCGCCGAGCTCCCGGCGGTCCGCCCGGGCGGTTCCGCGGGAGCTCGGCGCATGCGTCGGGCGCTGCCCGTCCGGTGCTACCCGTGGCTCGTGGCGAGCGAGCCGGGCGCCTCGATCCGTTCGATGCGCCGGATCTCCTCGACGGCCCCGGCCGTGTGGGCCGCGATCTCCCCCAGCGTGGTGATCCACATGCCGTCCAGGGCGCGCACGTCCTCGATCAGCCGCTCCAGCGCCGCCGCCCGGGAGGGGCGACCGGAGATGAAGGGGTGGTTGGTCAGGACGAAGCAGCCGCTCTCGGCGTGGTGCGCCTGCGCCTCCAGCAGCCACATCTCGTGCACCTTGCGCGGGCTCTCGATCACCCCGCTGCCCGTCCAGCCGGGGTAGAAGGCGTACTGCTCCCAGTCGTCCAGGCCCCAGTCGACGGGGATCTCGACCAGGCTGCCCGCCGACTCGGTGCCGTGCAGCCGGTACGGGGTGTCGCCGTCGAGCAGACTGGAGTCGTACTGGAAGCCGCGCTCGATGAGCAGGTCGGGGGTGTGCCAGTTCATCTCCCACCACGGGGCCCGGTAGCCGGCCGGGCGGACGCCGAGCCGGTCCAGCGCCTCCAGGCCGCGGTCGAGGTACTCGGCCTCCCGCGCCGCGTCGATGCCCCGCATCGGCTCGTGGAGGTAGCCGTGGTGCGCCACCTCGTGACCCTCGTCGACGATGCTGCGCACCATGGCGGGATAGGTGTCGGCGGTGAACCCCGGGACGAAGAACGTGGCCTTCACGTCCTGCCGCCGCAGCAGCCGCAGCAGCCTGGGCACGCCGACCCGCGGGCCGTAGGCCTGGTGGGTCATCAGCGACATCCGCGACGAGGCCGAGGGGTCGTGCGCGAGGACGCACGACTCGGCGTCGACGTCGAAGGTGAACACGGCGGCGGCGCGGCGGCCGTCAGGCCAGGGGAAGTTCATCGTCGGTCCTTTCCGGGGCGGAGGGGAGGGTGGCGACCCGGGCCGGGCGTGCCGCACGCGGTCCGAGCACCGCGTAGACCGTCGCGCTGGTGACCCCGCCGGCCAGCCACGACAGGTCCACGCCGCCGAGGGCGACGGCGACGGGCCCCTGGAAGACCGGGATCACCCCGTACATGAACAGCCAGGTGGCGAGGACGCCGACGAAGAACGCGGTGTAACCGGCCCAGTTGACGTCGGGCAGCCGCCTGGTGCCCACGGGGTCGAAGAGCCGGTCGACCTGGATCGAGCCGCGCTCGACCCGGTAGTAGTGGACGAGCATGATGCCGCCCCAGGTGGACACCCAGGCCACGAGGCCGACCAGCCAGGTGTCGAGGACGGAGGCGAAGTCCGACTGGTAGATGAAGAAGACCACGGCGGCCATGGACAGCACGCCGACCACGCTGCTCAGCGTGCGCCGCGGCACCCGGATGTCCAGGGCCTGGGTGGCGACGGTGAAGGTGTAGATGTTCAGGATGTTGGTCGCCACGGGGCCGTGCAGGACGAGCAGCAGCACGGGGATGGCGAGCGCCCCGAAGTTGTCCACGATGAGGCGGCCCGGGTCGACGGAGCCGTTCTTGGTGGCGAGGGTGGCGCCGAGCACCCCCAGCCACACCACGGGGATGAACTGGCCCAGGGCGCTGGCCAGATAGAGCCTTCTCCGGGGCATGCCGGTGCTGACGAAGCGCGAGTAGTCCGCCGCGTAGGTGAACCAGGTGATGCCCCAGCCGATGCCGATCGCGGTCATCACTCCGGTCATGGCGGCCAGGCGCGCACCGCCGGTGAGCACGTGTCCGGGCGGACCCGCGTACGACCAGTCGATGTGCAGGAAGAACCAGGCCACCACCGACATGGCCACCAGGACCGCGATGGTGGGCGGTACCGTCCAGCGTTCGAAGGCGGAGATCGCGCGGTAGCCGATCCACGAGATGCACACCTGGACCGCCATGATCACGGCCGCGACGGCGATCTTCCAGGCGTGGTTGGCGCCGTGCGGATCGACCAGGCCGATCTTGCCCAGCAGGGCCATGACCAGGTCCAGGATGATCCAGGTGTTGACCGAACACCAGCCGACCGCCAGGAGTGCCTGGATGGCGGCGGGCAGATAGTTGCCGCGGCGTCCGAAGGCGGCGCGGCCCAGGACCATGCCGGTCACGCCGGTGCGCTGGCCCACGAGGACGAAGACGCCGAAGAAGGCCATGCCGATGAGATTGCCGACGACCAGCACGGTGAGCGTGTCGGACAGGCCCAGACCGAGCTGGATGCCGAGCGCGCCCAGGACCCAGTTGATCGGGGCGATGTTGGCGCCGCACCAGATCCAGAACTGGCCGGACACGCTGTTGGTCCGGGCCGACTCCGGGACGGGCTGCAACGCGGCCTCGACCTCGGGGACGGTGGACGGTGGCGGGGACGAGGGTGCGGGAGAAGCTGACATGGGTTGACCCCCAGGTTGAGGCGGCCTGTTCGCACGCTGGGGCGGGCCGCTTGCCCCGCAATCCTGGTGGTCCCGGTCACACGGAACAAGAAACGATCTGTCATACAGTTGTCCCGCCGTGCTAAACAAATCGTCATGCTGATGTCGCTGTCGCGGGTCCTCGCCCACCCGAGCCTCGCCCCGGCGAAGCCGCGGGTCCTGGCCGGATCACGGGGTCTGGAGCGGACCGTGCGCTGGCTCCACTCCAGCGAGGTCCTCGAGGTGGCGCCGCTGCTGCGCGGCGGTGAGCTGCTGCTGACCGGCGGCACCATGCTGGCCCGCGCGAGCGGGGACGAGCAGCGCGCGTACGTCCGGAGCCTGGCCGTTCGGGGAGTCACGGGCGTCGCGATCGAGACCGGCGGCGAGCTGCGGGAGGTTCCGGCGGCTCTCGTCGAGGAGGCGGCCGCGCGACACTTCCCGGTCGTCGAGCTGCGGCGGGTGGTCCCGTTCGTGGAGGTCGCCGAGGTGATCAACGGCGCCCTGATCAACGACTCCGTGGCACGGCTGCGCTCGGTGGACGCGCTCTCCCAGGAGCAGTCCGAGCTGCTCGCCGAGGGCGGTGGCGTCCAGGAGGTGCTGGACGCGCTCGTGCGGCACACGTCGACGGCGGCCGCCGTCTTCGACACGAACGACCGGCTCATCACCGTCAGCAGCCCGGAGCAGGACCCGGATGGCGGGCCCGTGCGGGAGCCGACCCCGTTCGACGGTATGGGGACGCGTCTGACGATCCGCGGGGTCCCCGCGGCCACCCTCGTGCTCTACCCGGACGCCGACGCGGACGTCGAGACGCTGGAACTGGCGCAGGACCGGACGGTGGAGGCCCTGAAGCTGGCACTGCTGCGGTTCCGGCCGCCGGGTCCGCGGGAGTTCGCCGCGAGCGAACTCGTCCGGCTGGCCGCGGCGGACGGCGCCCATCCCCAGCGGATCCGCCGGCTGGGCGTGTCGATCGGTTTCAGCGCCGACGCGCCGGTCATCGGGGTGGCCGCCCGCGCCACCGGGCCGTCGGCCGAACTGCGCCGCCTGGACGACCTGCTGTCCCGCTACGGCCGGACCGCGGTGGACGTGCCGTCCCCGCTCGCCGTGCACACCCTCCTGTCACTGCGGGACCGCGACGGCGCCGCCGGCCTGCGGGCCCGGCTCGTCGCCGATCTCACCGAGTGGCGCTCGTCGGACCGGACGGCGATCGCGGTCGGTCCGCTGATGCCGGCCCTGGAGGACGCGGCCGTCTCGCTGGGCGCGGCGCTGGAGTGCCTGCGCCGTCCCACGCGCGCGTTCCGGGCCGGGGTGGTCGACGCCACCGAGCTGAGTGCGGAGCGGCTGCTGCTCGACGACGAGCTGCGCATTCCGGCGGAGCGGCTCGTACGGGAACAGCTCGGGCTTCTGCTCACCCTGCGGCACGAGGAACGCGACCTGCTGCTCAGCACCCTGGAGACGTATTTCGAGACCGGCTTCAACAAGACCCGCACGGCGGCGGCACTGCATCTGCAACGCCAGTCCCTCTACGCGCGGTTGCAGCGCGCCTTCGATCTCCTGGGCGGCGACCCGACCGGCACGCCCCGGGCGCTGGCCCTGCACCTGGCGCTGCGCGTCCACCGCCAGCTGATCTGACCGCGGTCCCCGGCCGGGGCCGGAAGGGGTGGCGGTCAGTCCTTGTAGTCGGGGCAGGTCCGGTCGAGCAGGCGCAGCAGCGCCGCCGCCGCGGCCATCGTGTTCAACGACGTGTTCTTCCCCGCGGACATGCCCTCGCTGCTCAAGACCCTGTCCGCCTTCGGCACGTTCGCCGTCGGCTTCCTGCTGCGACCGCTCGGCGGCGTGGTGTTCGGGCACATAGGCGACCGGGTGGGACGCAAGAAGACCCTCGTCATCACCCTGCTGATGATGGGCATCGCGTCCTTCGCCATCGGCCTGCTGCCGACCTACGCCCAGGTCGGCGCCCTGGCTCCGGTCCTGCTCATCGTCCTGCGCCTGGTCCAGGGCGTCGCGATCGGCGGCGAGTGGGGCGGCGCGGTGCTGATCGCGGTGGAGAACGCCCCGAAGGGCAGGAGGACCTTCTTCGGCTCGTTCGCCCAGCTCGGTTCGTCCGTAGGCGCCCTGCTGTCCACCGGCGCCTTCAGCCTGATGAACCTCTTCGGCCACGACGCGTTCCTCAGCTGGGGGTGGCGCGTGCCGTTCCTCGCCTCCGCCGTCCTCGTCGTCATCGGACTCGTCATCCGCATCAAACTCGAGGACTCCCCGGTGATGTCCGAGGTGCGCGAGGAGCGCGAGGAGCGCGAGGAGCACGGGACCGCGGCCAAGCTGCCGGTGGCGGAGGTGCTCCAGAAGGCCTGGCGCACCGTGCTGGTCGGCGTCTTCGCCCTGGCCACGGCCACCGGCGGCTACTACGTGGTGACCAGCTACCTGCTGTCCTACGGCACCGGACACCTGCACCTGTCCGAGTCGATGCTGCTCAACGGCCTGACACTGGCGGCCTTCCTGGAACTGCTCGTGACCCCGGGGCCGTCCTGGCTCGGCGACCGCGTCGGCGCGCACAAGGTCGTCATCGCGGGACTGGCCGGAGTCGTCGTCCTGGCCGCGCCGCAGTTCATGGTGATGGGCACGGGCAGCGTCGTACTGATCTACCTGATGATGCTCGCGATGCGCTTCGTGATGTCGGCCCTGTACGGACCGATCGCCGCGATCCTCGCCGAAGGCTTCGAACCGCACGTCCGCTACACCGGGATCTCCCTGTCGTACCAGGTCTGCAACCTGATCTTCGGCGGCTTCGCACCGGTGGCCTGTGTGTCCCTGGCCGCGCTGGCGGGCGGCCACTACTGGCCCCCGGCCGTGCTGCTGATGGTCATCTCGGCGGTCGGCATCTGGTGCACGGCGCGTCTGCACACCGCCCGAGTGCGGCGGGAGGCCGCACAGCCGGCCACCGCGGAGGCGGATCCTCTTCTCAGAGCCCGCCCTCCCCGCCGCGCCGGTTCAGCCGTCGGATCGCCGCTCGCGCCGCGGGCCCACGAGCCGTTCGGGGTCGCCGGAGCAGGGCGAGCAGGGCCGTGTCGTCGAGCAGGTTCCGGGCGCGGATCTCCTCAACCACACTTGTTCCGTTGCGCAGCGCCGCCTGGGCCACCTCGGTCGCCCGGTGAAACCCCAGGTGCGGCACCAGCGCGGTCACCAGCCCGATCGGGCGCTCGACCCCCGCCCGCAGCCGGTCCCGGTCGGCGGTGATGCCGTGCGCGCACCTGGTCGCCAACAGGCGGCAGGCAGCGGGGCCGTGGTGCCGGCCCGCCTACGGGTACCGGGTAGGTGCCCAGCGGCGGGCGGCACAGGCCGCCTGAGCCCGCAGCGCCCCGGGAGGCCGCGGTTCCCGGCCGGTGGCCCGACCCGGCCGGGAACCGCGCATCGTCCAGCCCGCATCCCACCTCGTCCGCCTGGCACTCCCCTGTCGGCTGGACGAGGTGGGATGCGGGCTGCTGCCCTATACAGACCGCCTTCCTTGTGGGTTCCGCACACATGCCCTCCCCTGCGCCCCTTGCCTAATGTGGGCCGCCGCAGTGGGACGGAGTTGTGGATGCGCGCAGGAGAGGGCGGGGATGTGCGGGACGGACGAAGCCGTGCGGGCCGGTGGCGGATACTCCTCGCCCTGCTGATGGCGGTGGTGGCCGGACCGGTGGCCGGCGCCGGCACCGCGTCCGCCGCCGAACCGCCGCCGTCCCACCTCACCCTCGAGGCGAGCTACGGGGCCGGCACCGTCACCAACGGCTGGGAGCGCGTGGAGCGCTACCTCGACACCACCTCCGGATTCCGCACCGAGGGCTACCCGCCCGACGGCCGCGGCGACCAGGACGGAAAGCGCGTCACGTACTTCGGCGGCGTCTCCCGCCCCTACTCCGGCCGCTTCCTGCTCTACTCGGCCCCCGGCTGGGACACCGGCAGCCGCACCACACCGGTCCTGCTCGTGCACGGCGCCAACGACACCGCGGACCGGGCCTGGGCCAACCCGGGCGAGGCGGGCGGCTACGGCTGCGGCGCCCTGTCCTGCCCGTCCACCGGGCTGATGCAGTACCTGTCCGGGCGGGGCCACCGCGTCTTCGCCGTCGGCTTCGCGCACAAGCAGGGCGACAACCTGATGCAGGCGCAGGTCGTCGGCGACGCCATCGCCGTCATCAAGGCGAAGCTCGGCGTCGCCAAGGTCGACCTCGTCGGCTGGAGCAAGGGCGAGATGTCCACCCGCGCGTACGTGTCGTCGCTGAAGCCGAGCTGGGGGCGGGCGTACGCCGGTGACGTGCGCAGGCTGATCACCGTCGGCGGTCCGAACGGCGGCTACGACTACCCGTACGCGCACGGCTGGGCGCACGACTTCTCCATCTGGCCCGAGTGCGGCGGCAAGGTCAACGCACCCTCGCCGCACTCGTGGATGACCTGCTACGGCCTGTACACCGCGCACCCCGAGTTCTCGATGACGCCGTCCGGCGGCTACGACAACTACCCCGGCCAGCGGCAGATGCTGGCCCGCTGGGACGGGAGGTACGGAGTCGACGGCGCCGCGCAGGACTGGTACACGACGTACTACGGCGGCCAGGGCTTCTACACCGCGGGCAGCGGCATCCAGGCCGCCATCGACGCCGGCTCGCTGATCAGGCCGCTGCACGACGGCGGCGTACCCGCCTCCGTCACCACCTACCTGCTGGCCGGCGGATCCCCCGACGTCGTCGGCATCTTCAACGAGAACCGCGGGCCGAGCGACGGTGTCGTCTTCATCGCCAGCGCGCTCGACACCACCGGCGTCCCCACGGTCGGCGGCACCGCCACCATCGCCGACGCCAACCACCTGGAGCTGGGCTGGAACAGCTCGGCCGCCGCCCAGATCGCCGGCTGGCTCTCGTAACGGACCGACCGACACCGTGACAAGGCAGGACCGCCCATGACCACGAGCAGCATCCGCACCCGCCGGGTACCCACCGACCGTCTCACCGTCCAGATCACCGAACTCCGGGACGAGGGCGAACCGGTCGTCTTCGTCCACGGCAACGTCTCCTCGTCCGCCTTCTGGCACACCACCCTGCCCCTGCTGCCGGACCGCTACCGCCCCATCGCGGTGGACCTGCGCGGCTTCGGCGGCACCGACCCGCTGCCCATCGACGCCACCCGCGGCCTGCGCGACCACGCCGACGACCTCGCCGCGCTGCTGGCGGCCCTCGGGATCGACCGGGCGCACCTGGTGGGCTGGTCCATGGGCGGGGGTGTGATCATGCAGTACCTGAGCGACCGGCCGGCCGCGGTGCGCTCCCTGACCCTGGTCAACCCGGTCTCCCCGTACGGCTTCGGCGGCACGCACGGGGTGGACGGGACCCTCAACTCCGAGGACGGGGCGGGCTCGGGCGGCGGCACGGCCAACCCGGAGTTCGTCGCGCGGCTCGCCAAGGGCGACCGCGGCGAGGACTCCCCGGTCGCACCCCGCTCCGTCCTGGCGAACTGCTACGTCAAGCCGCCGTGGCGCCCCGAGGGCGCGCACGAGGACGCGTACGTCGAGTCCATGCTCACCACGCGGACCGGCGACGACCACTACCCGGGCGACAGCGTGGCGTCGACCGCCTGGCCGGGCGTCGCCCCCGGAACTCGGGGGGTCCTCAACTGCCTTTCCCCGCTGTACTTCCGCCTCGACGAACTGCACCTGATCGCCCCCAAGCCGCCGGTGCTGTGGATCCGCGGCGAGGACGACGTGATCGTCTCGGACACCTCGATGTTCGACCTGGCGCACCTGGGCGCGATCGGCGCGGTGCCCGGCTGGGACGGGACCCCCGCGCAGCCGATGGTGGCGCAGACCCGCCACGTCCTGGACCGCTACGCGGAGCGGGGCGGCACGGTCCGGGAGGTCGCCGTCCCCTGCGCCGGGCACGCGGTGCACCTGGAACGCCCCGAGGAGTTCGGCGCGGCCCTGCTGGGGATCCTGACGGCATGACACCACGCACCACGGTATGCACCACCGAACAGGGCGCCGTCCGCGGCACTCTTTCCGATTCCGCGGACGGCGGCGTGGCGTCCTTCCTGGGCATCCCGTACGCCGCCCCGCCCTTCGGGCCCCGCCGCTTCCTCGCACCGTGCCCGCCCGAGCCCTGGCAGGGCGTGCGTGACGCCACGGCCTACGGCCCGACCGCGCCGCACGCGCCCTACGCGCCACCCTTCGACGCCCTCATCCCGGAGGACGTCATCCCCGGCGACGACTGCCTGAACCTCAACATCTGGACGCCCGCCCCGGGGCCGGGGGCCCGTCTGCCGGTGATGGTGTGGCTGCACGGCGGGGCGTTCTCCAACGGCTCGGGCTCGGTCTCGGCGTACGAGGGCAGCGCCTTCGCCCGCGACGGGGTCGTCTGCGTCACCCTCAACTACCGCCTGGGCTCGGACGGTTTCCTCCACCTTCCCGGTGTGCCGGACAACCGCGGGCTGCTGGACCAGGTGGCCGCCCTGCGCTGGATCCGCGCCAACATCTCCTCCTTCGGAGGGGACCCCGACCAGGTGACGGTCTTCGGCGAGTCGGCGGGCGCGATGAGCATCGGCGTCCTGCTGGCCACCGGACAGGCACGCGGACTGTTCCGCCGGGCGATCCTGCAGAGCGGCGCCTGCCACCACTTCCTGCGCCCGTCCTCGGCGGCGCTGATCACGGACCGCCTGGCCACGAAGCTCGGCGTCGAGGCGGCCCCGGAGGCCTTCGCCGCGGTCCCCCTGGCCGACCTCCTCCCGGCGCAGGCCGAACTCCGCGCGGAGGTGAGCGCCCGCCCGGACCCGGCCCTGTGGGGCGAGGCGGTGCTCAACTTGATGCCCTTCGAACCTGTGACGGCCGGCCTGTCCCTGCCCGGCCCCGACTGCGGCGTCGACCTCCTGATCGGCAGCAACCGCGAGGAGTACCGCCTGTTCCTGGTCCCCACGGGACTCCTGGACGCGGTCTCCGAGTCCGGGCTCCGCGCCGCGACGACGGCGTACGGCCTGGACCCGGACCAGGCCCTCCCCACGTACCGGGCGACCCACCCCGCCGCCACCCCGGGGGAACTCCTCTCCGCGGTGGCGACGGACTGGTTCTACCGCATCCCCGCCATCCGCCTGGCCGAGTCCGTCCCCGGCTCCCACCTGTACGAATTCGCCTGGCGCTCCCCCCGATTCGCCGGTCACCTGGGCGCCTGCCACGCCCTGGAACTCCCCTTCGTCTTCAACCGCCTCCACGACCCGTCCTACGCCCCGATGCTGGGCACCCGGCCGCCCCGGGCCCTCGCGGACGCGATGCACGCGGCGTGGGTCTCCTTCGCGAAGACCGGCGACCCCGGCTGGCCCGCGTACGGCACGACCACCCGCACGACGATGGTCTTCACCGAAGACCCCGCGCCGGAGGACGACCCGCACGGTCAGGAGCGCCTGCTCTGGGACGGCGTGCGCTGAACGCCGCGTTGTCCTCGGCACGTTGGTCACCGTGCTGGGGGCGAAGGCGCCCTCAGCGCAGTGACTGTTCTGTCCAGATGACCTTTCCGGTCGGGGTGTAGCGGGTCCCCCAGCGCTGGGCGAGCTGGGCGACGAGGAACAGGCCTCGGCCCCCTTCGTCGGTGCTGGTCGCGCGCCGCAGACGCGGTGAGGTACTGCTGCAGTCGGAGACTTCGCATATCAAGGTGCGGTCGTGGATGAGCCGCATCTCGCTCGGCTGTGCCGCGTACCGGATGGCGTTGGTGGCCAGTTCGCTGACGATCAGCTCGGTGGTGAAGGTCAGCCTTTCCAATTGCCATTCGGACAACTGACGGACGGCCTCTTCCCGCAGGTGGGACACGACGGCCGGGTCATCGGCGAGATCCCAGCGCGCGATGTGCCGGGCGTCCAGGGCGCGGGTGCGAGCGACGAGCAGGGCGACGTCGTCTCCGCGCCGGGCGGGAAGCAGACCGTCGACCAGCACTCGGCAGGTTTCGCCGGGCGAGCCGCGGGCGCCGCGGAGCAGTCGCCGCATGTGCTCGAGTCCCGTCCCGATGTCGCGATCCCGGTGCTCGACGAGGCCGTCGGTGTACAGGATCAGCTGGCTTCCCTCGGGCAGTTCCAGATCAAGGGTCTCGAACGGCAGGCCGCCGAGGCCCAGAGGCGGCCCGGCCGGCCCGTCGAGGAAGTCGACCGTACCGTCGGGGAGGACCAGGGCCGGTGCCGGGTGGCCTGCGCGGGCCAGGGTGCAGCGCCGTGAGGAGGGGTCGTAGACCGCGTACAGGCAGCTCGCACCGACGACCTCACTCGGCTCGACCCCTTCGGGCTCCGGGTCGAGGTCGAGGCGGATCACCAAGTCGTCCAGTCGGGTGAGAACCTCGTCCACCGGCAGATCGAAATCCGAGAAGTTGCGGACGGCCGTGCGCAGGCGGCCCATCGTGGCGGACGCCTGCAGACCGTGGCCGACCACGTCACCGACGACGAGTGCCACCCGGGCGCCCGACAGCGGGATGACGTCGAACCAGTCCCCGCCGACGGCCGACTCCGCGGGCAGGTAGTGGCATGCGACGTCCACGGCGTTCTGCTCGGGAAGAGTGTGCGGGAGCAGGCGACGCTGCAGGGCCAGAGCGGTGGTGTGTTCGCGGGTGTAGCGGCGGGCGTTGTCGACGCACACCGCTGCCCGGCTCGCGAGTTCCTCGGCAAGGGAGAGGTCGTCCTCCTCGAAGGGACCAGGCCGCTCGGAGCGGTAGAAGGTCACCACGCCCAGGATGACGCCCCGGGCGCACAGAGGGACGGCGATGAGTGAGTGCAGCCCCGCCTCACGAACCTGTTCAGCACGTGCCGGGTCGTAAGCCGTCCACGCGTAGGCCGTCTCCAGCTCCGGTTCGAGGACCGACTGCCCGGTCGTCAGGCAGCGGTTCTGCAGCATGGACGGGGTGTATTCCATCCGCGTCCCCGCCGGGTAGAGGTGTGAACCCGGGCGGACGGCACCGAGGGCGATCCGGCGCATCTCCCCGCTCGGGTTGGTCGGTTCGCCGCCTGTGAGCACGGACTCGGCGAGGTCGACCGAGACGAAGTCGGCGAAGGCCGGGACCGCGGCCTCGGTCAGCTCCTCGGCCGTCCTGGTCACGTCCAGGGTCGTGCCTATGCGCTCCGCCGCCCTGCACAACAGTTCGAGGCGCTGCCGCGCCCGCACGGCCAGCCGCCCGATGCCGGGCTCCCCCACGGCGACGAGCCTGCCCTCCGCGGCGCCCTGCCGCTCACCGGTGAACGGACAGACGTGGGCCGGGGCGGGCCTCGCCGGCACGGATATCGGCCTGGGCGTTGTCTCCGCGACCTGAGGGCTCATGGGCTCCAGGCGCTGGAGCGCGCCATCGGCGCGCAGGGCCTCGACGACGAAACCGGTGAGGGCACCGGTGGCGCCTTCCACGGGCCGGCTCCGCAGCGCGGCGGTGCGACCTCGGGCAAGGGCTACCTCGACGACCACCGTCCGTCCGGCGGAGATGAGTTCTGCCGCCGCCTTCCGGAGGACCTCCAGGTCGCCGCGGTGCAGCGGTTCACCGGCCGTACTGACGACGTCGCTCGCGAGGAGGCGCGCCGTGGCGCCGCCGGCCGTCCTGCGCTGGGCTCGCAGGAACGCGCGGAGCAGGGACCGCTCGTGTTCCTCGATGTCGTCGAGAAGGAGACGTTCGATGTTGTCGACCGTCTCCCGTGCCAGGGCGAGCATCGCCGGGTCGCCGAGATCGCTGATGCTGGACACATTGATCACGCCGCGGACCCGTCCGCTGAGCGGATCGCGTACGGGCGCTGCCGCGCAGGCAAAATTCCGGTTGATGTCGGCGAAGTGCTCACTGCCGCGGATGAAGGCCGGGCGCCGGTCCGCGAGTGCCGTACCGATTCCGTTGGTCCCGACGGCCCCTTCCGACCAGCCGAATCCCGGTTCGACCTGCAGGGCCTCCAGCAAGCGGCTCAGCGAGGGGATCCCCACCCGGCGTTCCAGCACCTGTGCCTCGGGGTTGCAGAGGGCTATGACGGCATCCATCCCCGACAGCCGGGCCTGCAGTCGGTCCAGGGCCGGCCCGGCGATGGGCAGGAGGCTGTCCTCCTGGTCCATATTTGCGAAGTAGGGGATGCTGACGTGATCCGCCGCGATGCCCCGGACGCGGCAGCGCTGCCAGGAGAACAGCACAGCGCTGCGCACCGCGAGATCCACGGGCTCGCCGCTGAGGAATTTGAGGCGCGCTTCCTCGAGGCGTCGCGCGTCGTCCCAGTCCAGCCCCATAACGCCCTCCTCGCCCGCAAGCGAGCCACCACCCGTCAAATATACGCCCGCCCGGATCGCCGCAAATACAAGGTGAAGGGCTTTCCATTCGAAACTTTGGGGCATGCTGGAGACCGTGTACTGAGGCATGCACACCCTTGTTCTTACCTTTTTCTTTCGCAGCGCTAAGAGGGGATGCTTCCGACCCGGAGAAAGGGAAAAAGGATCCGGGCGACCGCTACACATGGAGAATCGGCTCTCTTGAAAACCGGCCGGGAAGTTCATCTCGTTGCCGGCGGCCGATTCGAAGCGGGGGAATCCGCAGCCGCATACACCTCGCCCTGCCGGAGCTGGAACTCGCCTTCGACACCAACCCGGTGGGCACCATCTGCCACCTCCGCCGGGCCGCACCGGACATGTTCACGTGGGAGACCAAGCCCGACACGGTCTGGTTCCCGGCCGCCCACCACGAGGTGGGCCACGCCGACCTCACCGCCCGTGCGGCCCAGGCCCTGGAGGACCTCAAGCTCCAGCAGGGGTGATGGCAGGTGACGGGGGTCAGGTATCCCAGCACCATCCCAGCACGGGAAACCAGGGGCCCGACCCTGACCGTCGGACCCCTTCTGACCTGCGCGTTTGCCAGATCAGCGACCTCGCGGTACGTCACCCGCTACACGTTGAAGCGGAACTCCACCACGTCCCCGTCGCGCATCACGTAGTCCTTGCCCTCCATGCGGGCCTTGCCCTTGGCGCGCGCCTCGGCGACCGAGCCGGACTCCAGGAGGTCCTCGAAGGAGATGACCTCGGCCTTGATGAAGCCCTTCTGGAAGTCGGTGTGGATGACACCGGCGGCCTCGGGGGCGGTGGCGCCCTTCTTGATGGTCCAGGCGCGGGACTCCTTGGGGCCGGCCGTCAGGTAGGTCTGGAGGCCGAGGGTGCGGAAGCCGACGTGGGCGAGGGTGGCCAGGCCGGGCTCGTCCTGGCCGACGGACTGGAGGAGTTCCAGGGCGTCGTCCTCGTCCAGCTCGGCGAGGTCGGCCTCCAGCTTGGCGTTGAGGAAGATCGCCTCGGCCGGGGCGACCAGGGCGCGCTGCTCGTTCTTGAAGTCCTCGTCGACCAGTTCGTCCTCGTCGACGTTGAAGACGTACAGGAAGGGCTTGGTGGTGAGCAGGTGCAGGTCGTGCAGGAGCTCGGCGCGCTCGCTGCCCTGGACGATGCCGTGCGCGAAGAGCGTGTCGCCCTTCTCCAGGATCTCCTTGGCCTCCTCGACGGCCTTGACCTTGGCAGCGACGTCCTTCTTGATCCGCGACTCCTTCTGGAGCCGGGGCAGGACCTTCTCGATGGTCTGGAGGTCGGCGAGGATCAGCTCGGTGTTGATCGTCTCGATGTCGCCCTTCGGCGAGACCTTGCCGTCGACGTGGACGACGTTCTCGTCCTTGAAGGCGCGGATGACCTGGCAGATCGCGTCCGACTCGCGGATGTTCGCGAGGAACTTGTTGCCCAGGCCCTCGCCCTCGCTGGCGCCGCGCACGATGCCGGCGATGTCGACGAAGTCGACGGTGGCCGGGAGGATCCGCTCCGACTTGAAGATCGAGGCGAGCTGGGCGAGACGACCGTCCGGCACGCCGACGACACCGACGTTCGGCTCGATCGTGGCGAACGGGTAGTTGGCCGCGAGCACGTCGTTCTTGGTCAGGGCGTTGAACAGGGTCGACTTGCCGACGTTCGGCAGACCGACGATTCCGATCGTGAGCGACACGTTGCGACTTCCCGTACGTGAGGAGACTGGGGGCCAGGCGGCCGATCCACCAGTCTACGGCGTGTCGCATCCGGCCCCGGCGACGGTTCGAACGCTTGGCCAGGCTGCGACGCACGGCGTGTCAGGCGGGCTATTCGCCACATAAACAGACCTAGGTTGGTCGAGTGGAGCAGCACAGGACGCGACACCAGCAGCACGGACCGCGACGAGGCAGGCCGCCGGTGCCCCCGGCGCGGCGGCCTCCTGCGGCACGCGGTCCGGCCGCTCCGGCGGCGGCCCCCGCGCCCGCGCCGCGGCGGCCGTCCGGTCCACGGCTGACGGGTCTGGGCGCCGGGATGTTCTGCGGGGCCGTCATGTTCCTGCTGGGCGGTCTCGACCTGCTGCTCCTCGATGGGGCCTCGATCGTGTACGGCGCGCTGTTCCTGCCGGTGTGCGCGCTGACCGCGCTGTGGGTGCGCAAGGGCGACCTGCTGACCGCGCCCGTCGTCGTGCCGATCGGGTTCGCCGTGGGGCTGCTGCCCATGATCGACGGGGACACGGGGTTCCTCGGCAAGCTGATGAGCCTGGTGACCGCGCTCGCCGCCCAGGCGCCCTGGCTGTACGCGGGGACGCTCATCGCGGGCGTGACGGCGCTGGTGCGGCGGGTGGCGCTGGCGGCGCGGCGGCGGGCGGCGCGCAAGCGCATGGCGGGCTGACGCCCCGGGGGGCCGCCCCGTGGGAGCGGCCGCCGGCGCCCCCCGGGACGCGGCCCCTACCGCCTCAGCCGTGCTCCACCGCGTGCATCGCCGCGCCTACGATCCCCGCGTTGTTCTGCAACTGGGCGGGAACGATCTCCGCCTTGATGTCCTCGATCAAGGGCAGGAACTTCTCGGACTTGCGGCTGACGCCGCCGCCGACGATGAACAGCTCCGGGCTGAAGAGCATCTCGACATGGGCGAGGTACTTCCCCACCCGGCGCGCCCAGCGCTCCCAGCTGAGGCCGTGGTCGTCCTTGGCCTTGCTGGACGCCCGCTTCTCCGCCTCGCGGCCGTTCAGCTCCAGATGCCCGAGCTCGGTGTTGGGGACGAGGACGCCGTCGACGAAGACGGCGCTGCCGATGCCGGTGCCGAAGGTCAGCAGCACCACCGTGCCCCTGCGGCCGCGCCCGGCGCCGAAGTGCATCTCGGCGACGCCCGCCGCGTCCGCGTCGTTGACCACCGTCACCGGCAGACCGCCCAGCCGGTCGCCGAACAACGCGCGCGCGTCGGTGTCGACCCAGCTCTTGTCGACGTTGGCCGCCGTACGGACCGTGGCGCCGCCGGTGACGACGCCCGGGAACGTCAGCCCGACCGGTCCGGTCCAGCCGAAGTGGTCGACCACCTCTTTGACCCCGTCGGCGACGGTGTCGGGGGTCGCCGGATGCGGGGTGAGCACCTTGTGCCGCTCCTGGGTCAGGTCGCCCCTGTCCAGGTCCACAGGGGCGCCCTTGATGCCGGACCCGCCGATGTCCACACCGAAGATCTGCATGGCTCCACGTTACGACGTACGACGGACCGTCACCGCCGCGTCGTACCGGACCCTCCGCGCTCGGCGACCAGCGCGGCCGCCTCGTCGCGCAGGTCCCGGCGAAGCTCCTTGGGCAGGGAGAAGGTGATGGACTCCTCGGCCGCCTTGACGATCTCCACGTCCTCGAAGCCGCGCTGCGCCAGCCGTTCGAGCACCTGCTCGACCAGGACCTCCGGCACGGAGGCGCCCGAGGTCAGGCCGACCGTGGAGACGCCCTCCAGCCAGCTCTCGTCGATCTCGTCGGCGAAGTCCACGAGGTATGCCTGGCGCGCGCCCGCGAGCTTGGCGACCTCCACCAGCCGCTTGGAGTTGGAGGAGTTGCGGGAGCCGACGACGATCACCAGGTCGGCTTCGGCGCCCATCTGCTTCACGGCGAGCTGGCGGTTCTGCGTGGCGTAGCAGATGTCGTCGCTGGGCGGGGAGAGAAGCTGCGGGAACTTGTCCTTGAGCGCGCCGACCGTCTCCATGGTCTCGTCGACCGACAGCGTGGTCTGCGACAGCCACACGACCCGGGAGGGGTCGCGGACCTCGACGTTCGCGACGTCCTCGGGGCCGTCGACGAGCTGGATGTGGTCGGGGGCCTCGCCGGTGGTGCCGATGACCTCCTCGTGGCCCTCGTGCCCGATCAGGAGGATGTCGTAGTCCTCCTTTGCGAACCGGACGGCCTCCTTGTGGACCTTGGTCACCAGGGGGCAGGTGGCGTCGATGGTCGCCAGACGGCCCCGCTCGGCCTCCTCGTGGACGGTGGGGGCCACGCCGTGCGCCGAGAACATCACGATGTTCCCCGGCGGCACCTCCTCCGTGCGCTCGACGAAGACGGCGCCCTTCTTCTCCAGGGTCTGCACGACGTACTTGTTGTGGACGATCTCGTGCCGGACATAGATCGGAGCCCCGTACTGCTCCAGGGCTTTCTCGACGGCGATCACGGCGCGGTCCACACCCGCGCAGTAGCCCCGGGGGGCGGCGAGCAGAACACGGCGGCCAGACGAAGCAGTCATGCCCCCCATCGTAAGGCCGCCACGGCGGCTCGAAGATCGCCCCATGGGCGCGGCCCGACCGCGGCCGGGCGGTGCCCGCCCGGGCCGGTGGCGAGGTGGTGGGGGTTGTCCGTGGAGGCGGTTACTCTCGCGGGCATGGCTGTCTCCACGTCTCCGGAAGCTCCCCTGCCCGTCGGTGAGGTGTCGCGGCTGATCGGGGGTTGGATCGAGCGGCTCGGCGCGGTGTGGGTCGAGGGGCAGATCACGCAGTTGTCGCGGCGTCCGGGTGCGGGCGTGGTGTTCCTGACGCTGCGCGATCCGTCGTACGACATCTCCGTCCGCGTGACCTGCTACCGCCAGGTGTTCGACGCGATCGCCGACGTGGTCGGCGAGGGCGCGCGGGTCGTGGTGCACGCCAAACCCGAGTGGTACGCGCCGCGCGGGCAGCTGTCGCTGCGGGCCGCCGAGATAAGGCCGGTGGGCGTCGGTGAGCTGCTGGCCCGGCTGGAGCAGCTGAAGAAGACACTCGCGGCGGAGGGACTGTTCGCGGCCGAGCGGAAGAAGCCCCTGCCCTTTCTGCCCCAGCTCGTCGGGCTGGTCTGCGGCCGGGCGTCCGCCGCGGAGCGGGACGTGCTGGAGAACGCCCGGCACCGCTGGCCGGCGGTCCGCTTCGAGGTGCGCAACGTCGCCGTGCAGGGCGTGCACGCCGTCCCGCAGGTCGTGCAGGCCGTGAAGGAGCTGGACGAGACCGAGGACGTGGACGTGATCATCGTGGCGCGCGGCGGCGGCAGCGTGGAGGACCTGCTGCCGTTCTCCGACGAGCAGCTGGTGCGCGCGGTCGCCTCCTGCCGTACGCCCGTCGTGTCCGCGATCGGGCACGAGCCCGACACACCGCTGCTCGACTACGTCGCCGACCTGCGCGCCTCCACCCCGACCGACGCCGCGAAGAAGGTCGTGCCGGACGTCGGCGAGGAGTACGAGCGGGTACGGCAGCTGCGCGACCGGGCCCGCAGGTGTGTGCGGGCGCTCGTCGAGCGGGAGGAGCGAGGGCTCGCCCACGCGCTCGCCCGGCCCTGCATGGAGGACCCGCACCGCATGATCGACGAGCGCGCGGACCAGATCGCGTCGGTCCTCGACCGCGGCCGGCGTACCCTGCGGCACCTGCTGGACCGCGCGGACTCGGAGCTGACGCACACGCACGCGCGCGTGGTGGCCCTCTCCCCCGCCGCGACCCTCCGGCGCGGGTACGCCGTGCTCCAGAAGGCGGACGGGCACGTGGTCCGCGACCCGGGAGAGGTGGCGGCGGACGAGGCCCTGCGGGCCCGGGTCGCCGAGGGCGAGTTCACAGTTCGTGTCGACACATAGGGTGGGCGGATGACAAGCAAGGCGGATGAGGCGCTCGGCTACGAGCAGGCGCGGGACGAGCTGATCGAGGTCGTCCGGCGCCTGGAGGCGGGCGGTACGAGCCTGGAGGAGTCCCTCGCGCTGTGGGAACGCGGCGAGGAGCTGGCCAAGGTGTGCCGCCGATGGCTGGAGGGCGCCCGTGCCCGACTGGACGCGGCCCTCGCCGAGGAGGCGCAACAGGACGAGACGGAGGGCTCGGAGTAGGGCCGGGGCTCGGAGTAGGGCCGGGGCCCGCAGCCGGGGCCGGGGCCACGGTCGGAGCCGGGACCCGCAGTCAGGGCAACGGCGCACGTCGGAGCCAGGACCTGTGGTCAGGGCCAGGGGATCCACTGGTCGCGGCCAGGGCCACGGTCAGGACCAGAACCCGCGGTCAGGGCCGGGCCAGCAGTCGGAACCAGGGACCTCGCCCCGGTCAGGCCCCAAGGCCCGTAGTCGAGGCCGGGCCCGCAGTCGGGGCCGGCCCCGCAATCGGGACCAGGGCCGCAGCCGGGACCAAGGCCCACGGTCGAGGCCGGGCCCGCAGTCGGGGCCGGCCCCGCAATCGGGACCAGGGCCGCAGCCGGGACCAAGGCCCACGGTCGAGGCCAGGAAACCCGCTGGCCAGGGACGCAGGCCCGCGTCCACCAGGGCCCCGCGGACCAAGCCCGCCGTCAGGGCCAACGCCCGCAGCCGGGACCAGGGCCCACGGTCAAGGGGACCCACCGGTCGCAGGCCAGGACCCGTGGTCAGGACAGCGCTCGCGGTCAGGGCCGGGGTCCGCGGTCGGAGCCAGGGACCCCGCCCCCGTCAGGGCCCAAGGCCTGTGGTCGGGGCCGGGGGGCCGGCTGGTCAGGGCCAGAGGGCCCACCGGTCGGGCCAGGGCCCGCCGTCAGGGCCACGGTCCGCGTCGAGGCAGGCCCGCAGGCGGCCCGGGGCAGGTGTTCAGGACGTCTTCAGGGCCCGGGCCATCGTCGTCAGCTGGTCGAAGGATGCCGTGCCCGCCACCACCGTCGTGGATCCCTCGGTGCCTTCCAGCACGAGTGCGTCGTAGCGGCCGCCGGTGTAGCGCGTCCACGTGCGGCCGTCGATCTGCTCGGTGATCTTCGTGGCGCGCCCGCCCAGGCTGGCCGCGTCGATGAAGTCCTTGCGCTTCTGCGCGGACTGCTCGATCGCCACGTATTGACCGTCGGGATCCTGGAAACCCAGGTGCCAGTGGTCCTTCTCGTGGGCCCGGAAGCGGACCGAGGTGGCCTTCCAGGTGTCGGGCAGGCCCTCGGGCGCGGCCACCGGGTACGACGCAGCCCGGCGCGCGGTGGTCAACTCGATGCGGTAGTCGACCCGCTGGATGTCGGGAGCGTGGGTGTCGTGCGGGATGAAGAGGTAGATGACCGCCGCCGCGATCCCGATCAGGCCCAGGGAGAGGATCATGTCCCGGACCGTCTTCTGCTTGCCGTTCGAACCTGCCACGCCTCCTATCGTCGCAGGTGCCCGGGCCGCTCATCCGTGGGGCCCCCTGCTCATTCTGTCCGTCCGGAGATAGAGTCGGGGCCAACACCCTCATCCGGCCGTCGTCGTATCAGAAAGGTGCGCTCCGATGACCGAGCATCATCATCTGCCCTCAGAACTCGAGGTGCCCTCCGAGGCACCCGACCGCAACATCGCCCTGGAACTCGTCCGGGTGACCGAGGCCGCGGCGATGGCCGCGGGCCGCTGGGTCGGGCGCGGTGACAAGAACGGCGCCGACGGCGCCGCCGTGCGCGCCATGCGCTCCCTCGTCTCCACCGTGTCGATGAACGGCGTCGTCGTCATCGGCGAGGGCGAGAAGGACGAGGCCCCGATGCTCTTCAACGGCGAACACGTCGGCGACGGCACCGGGCCGGAGGTCGACATCGCCGTCGACCCGATCGACGGCACCACCCTGACCGCCAAGGGCATGCCGAACGCGATCGCGGTCCTCGCCGCCGCCGAGCGCGGCGCGATGTTCGACCCGTCCGCCGTGTTCTACATGGACAAGCTGGTCACCGGACCGGACGCGGCCGACTTCGTCGACATCGACGCGCCGGTGTCCGTGAACATCCGGCGCGTGGCCAAGGCCAAGCGGTCCACGCCGGAGGACGTCACGGTGGTCATCCTGGACCGGCCGCGGCACGAGGGCATGATCAGGGAGATCCGGGAGACGGGCGCCCGGATCAAGCTGATCTCCGACGGCGACGTGGCCGGCTCGATCCTGGCGCTGCGCGACGGCACCGGCATCGACCTGCTGCTCGGCATCGGCGGCACGCCCGAGGGCATCATCTCGGCCTGCGCCGTGAAGTGCCTGGGCGGCACGATCCAGGGCAAGCTGTGGCCGAAGGACGACGAGGAGCGGCAGCGGGCGCTCGACGCGGGGCACGACCTGGACCGCGTGCTGACCACGGACGACCTGGTCTCCGGCGAGAACGTCTTCTTCGTCGCCACCGGCATCACCGACGGCGAGCTGCTGCGCGGTGTGCGCTACCGCGCCGAGACGGCGACGACCGACTCGATCGTGATGCGGTCCAAGTCCGGCACGGTCCGCCGGATCGACTCCGAGCACCGGCTGAGCAAGCTGCGGGCGTACAGCGCGATCGACTTCGACCGCGCGAAGTAGCCGGTCCACGGACCCGTTGCGGCGATGGGGCGCTCCCGGTGCGGAGGGGGCGCCCCATGCGCGTACGGGCTGGGGTGCGGTCCGGGTCGGCGTCACCGGCGGATCCGCCGACCGGTTGCCCGGACGGCATGGCCGGAGACCGGTCCGGCGCGAACCCTACCCCGCCGCCGCTATGC
The DNA here is from genome assembly GCF_042896465.1 of Streptomyces sp. NPDC001292. Taxonomy (NCBI): domain Bacteria; kingdom Bacillati; phylum Actinomycetota; class Actinomycetes; order Kitasatosporales; family Streptomycetaceae; genus Streptomyces; species Streptomyces sp. NPDC001292. Next base: position 4,828 of record NZ_JBIAXG010000005.1, on the reverse strand, counting down.
GTCCCGTGGCGCGGGCCGCGTTCTTCAGCTCCAGGTCGCGGCGGCGGCGCCGGGCCAGGACGACGCGGCGCTCGGCGGCGGTGAGGCCGCCCCAGACGCCGTACGGCTCGGGTTGCAGCAGCGCGTGCTCGCGGCACTCGACCATGACCGGGCAGCGTGCGCAGACCCGCTTGGCCGCCTCCTCGCGGGACAGCCGCGCGGCGGTGGGTTCCTTGGAGGGTGCGAAGAACAGGCCCGCCTCGTCGCGTCGGCACACCGCCTCGGTGTGCCAGGGCGCATCCTGATCCCTGTCACGCGCCGACGCCCGCTGGGCCGGAACGGCAGCTACCTGCAGCGACGAATGCGGCGGTTGCAGCACGGTCTTCTCCTGACGACGGCTTCGCGGGCTGGAGGGTCCAAGAGACGATGCAGCAAGGCCTACCCGCTGTACGCGCGCCTATGCACTGAGTCCCCAACCGCCCGACCAGTGACCGCCGGTGTCCGAGGACGACCGCTGTTGTCACATGTGCTTGCGCAGATGCTTGTCCATCTTGCGCTGGACCCGGTCGAGGATGTCCGCGACGAGCTTGCCCCGCTTCGGCCGCGCCTCGACGTTGCCCAGCACGGCCCAGCCGTCGACGTAGACGACGGGTGCCTCGGACTCGGCCGAATCCAGCGTGACCACCTCGAAGTTGCCGAGGACGCCGCCGCCGGTGCCGTGCAGCGACACGTTCTCCGGGACGCGGACCTGCACGTCACCGAAGACCGAGACGGCCTTGACCACGACCTGTTGGTACTCGAAGACCGCCTCGCTGAGGTCGATCTCCACGCTGCCGAAGACCGCGTACGCGTGCACCCGGCGCCCGGGGCGCCAGCGGCCGCGGCGGGTGGCCTGACTGAACACCGCCACCACGTTCTCGTCGGCGACGGGGGGTATCGCGCCGGCCGCCGGCCGGTTCGGCGCCGGGGTGTACGCGGCGGCCGTAGGGCCCTGGTGGGCGGCGGGCAGGTCCTGGATGAAGACCTCCAACTCTCCGACCGTCTTGGCGTTCAGCACCCCCTCGACGCGCTCGGCGTGCTCGTCGGCGTTCAGACGGCCCTCGGCGAGGGCCTCGCGCAGGATGTCGGCGATACGGTCACGGTCGGCGTCCGAGGCGCGCAGTTCGGCGACGGGGGCGGCGGCCGTACGCGGTTCGGTCTGCTTCTGAAGGTCCACGGCAGCAGCGTACCGAAACGCGATAGATCGCGACTAGGGTGTGGGCGACGGGCGTGCCGCGCACCACGACCCACCGGGACTGAGCGGGACCTCACAGGTTCACTGTCGGTGCCAGGTTCTACGCTGGTTGTCGCCCGCCGGTGTCGGCGGGCAGCCGTCTGCCGAGTGAGGAATGGGCCAGATGCCTGAGTTCGCGTACACCGATCTGCTCCCCCAGGGTGAGGACACCACCCCGTACCGGCTGGTGACGTCCGAGGGCGTCTCCACCGTCGAGGGGCCCGACGGGCGTACGTTCCTCAAGGTCGAGCCGGAGGCGCTGCGCGAGCTGGCCGAGGAGGCCGTCCACGACATCCAGCACTACCTGCGCCCGGCCCACCTCGCCCAGCTGCGCCGCATCATCGACGACCCGGAGGCCAGCGCGAACGACAAGTTCGTCGCCCTGGACCTGCTCAAGAACGCGAACATCGCCGCGGCCGGCGTGCTGCCCATGTGCCAGGACACGGGCACGGCGATCGTGATGGGCAAGCGCGGCCAGAACGTGCTGACGGCGGGCGAGGACGAGAAGGCCCTCTCCCATGGCATCCACGACGCCTACACCAGGCTGAACCTGCGCTACTCGCAGATGGCCCCGCTCACCATGTGGGAGGAGAAGAACACCGGCTCCAACCTGCCCGCGCAGATCGAGCTGTACGCGACGGACGGCGGCGCGTACAAGTTCCTGTTCATGGCCAAGGGCGGCGGCTCGGCCAACAAGTCCTTCCTGTACCAGGAGACGAAGGCCGTCCTGAACGAGTCCTCCATGATGAAGTTCCTGGAGGAGAAGATCCGTTCGCTGGGCACCGCCGCGTGCCCGCCGTACCACCTGGCGATCGTGGTCGGCGGCACGAGCGCCGAGTACGCCCTGAAGACGGCGAAGTACGCCTCCGCGCACTACCTGGACAACCTGCCGACCGAGGGCTCGCCGCTCGGGCACGGCTTCCGGGACAAGGAGCTGGAGGAGAAGGTCTTCGAGCTGACGCAGAAGATCGGGATCGGGGCGCAGTTCGGCGGCAAGTACTTCTGCCACGACGTGCGCGTGGTCCGGCTGCCGCGGCACGGTGCGTCCTGCCCGGTCGCGATCGCGGTGTCCTGCTCGGCGGACCGGCAGGCCCTTGCCAAGATCACACCCGAGGGCGTGTTCCTGGAGCAGTTGGAGAAGGACCCGGCGCGGTTCCTGCCGGAGACGACGGACGAGCACCTGTCGGACGACGACGTGGTGAAGATCGACCTGAACCGGCCGATGGACGAGATCCTCGCCGAGCTGACGAAGTACCCGGTGAAGACCCGCCTGTCGCTGACCGGCCCGCTGGTCGTGGCCCGGGACATCGCCCACGCGAAGATCAAGGAGCGGCTCGACGCGGGCGAGGAGATGCCGCAGTACCTCAAGGACCACCCGGTGTACTACGCGGGCCCGGCCAAGACCCCCGAGGGCTACGCGTCCGGTTCCTTCGGCCCGACCACGGCCGGCCGCATGGACTCCTACGTCGAGCAGTTCCAGGCGGCGGGCGGCTCGAAGGTGATGCTGGCCAAGGGCAACCGCAGCAAGCAGGTCACGGACGCGTGCAACACCCACGGCGGCTTCTACCTCGGCTCGATCGGCGGCCCGGCGGCCCGCCTGGCCCAGGACTGCATCAAGAAGGTCGAGGTCGTGGAGTACGAGGAGCTCGGCATGGAGGCCGTCTGGAAGATCGAGGTCGAGGACTTCCCGGCGTTCGTCGTCGTGGACGACAAGGGCAACGACTTCTTCCAGAACCCGGCCCCCCGGCCCACGTTCACGTCGATCCCGGTCCGGGGCCCGGGCCTGGCGTAACGCTCTTCACAGCCCGTCTGGGGTCCCCCCTGCTCGAAGAGCTCGGGGAGGCTGAGGACGAGGCCGTTCAGGCCGAAAACGGGGTCTGGGGGCGGCAGCCCCCAGGACGGGCGTCGGGGCGAAAGCCCGGCGGAGGGGCACCCGCGCCCGTGCGCCCGTTCGGGCCGCCGCCGGAACATCCGCACCACCGCCCGCGCTGTACGCGGTATGAGCGAATACCGCATCGAGCACGACTCCATGGGCGAAGTCCAGGTCCCCGTCCACGCCAAGTGGCGCGCCCAGACGCAGCGGGCGGTGGAGAACTTCCCCGTCTCCGGGCAGCGGCTAGAGCGCGCGCACATCGAGGCGCTGGCGCGGATCAAGAGCGCCGCGGCCAAGGTGAACGCGCGGCTCGGCGTGCTGGACCAGGACGTGGCCGAGGCGATCCAGGACGCGGCGGCCGAGGTGGCCGAGGGCAAGTGGGACGAGCACTTCCCGGTCGACGTGTTCCAGACCGGGTCCGGGACCTCGTCCAACATGAACACCAACGAGGTCATCGCCACCCTCGCCGGCGAACGTCTGGGCCGGGACGTGCACCCCAACGACCACGTCAACGCCTCGCAGTCCTCCAACGACGTCTTCCCGTCGTCGATCCACATCGCCGCCACCGCCGCCGTCACCCGCGACCTGGTCCCCGCCCTGGACCACCTCGCGAGCGCCCTCACCCGCAAGGCCGAGGAGTTCGCCGACGTCGTGAAGTCCGGGCGGACGCACCTGATGGACGCCACCCCCGTGACCCTCGGTCAGGAGTTCGCCGGATACGCCGCCCAGGTGCGGTACGGCATCGAGCGCCTGAACGCCTCCCTGCCCCGGCTGGCCGAGCTGCCGCTCGGCGGGACCGCCGTCGGCACCGGCATCAACACCCCGCCCGGTTTCTCCGCCGCCGTGATCGAGGAGGTCGCCCGCGCCACCGGGCTGCCGCTCACCGAGGCCCGCGACCACTTCGAGGCGCAGGGGGCCAGGGACGGCATCGTGGAGACCAGCGGCCAGCTGCGGACCGTCGCCGTGGGGCTGACGAAGATCGCCAACGATCTGCGGTGGATGTCCTCCGGGCCCAGGACCGGGCTCGCCGAGATCTCCCTGCCCGACCTCCAGCCCGGCTCCTCGATCATGCCCGGCAAGGTCAACCCGGTCATTCCGGAGGCCGTGCTCATGGTCTGCGCCCAGGTCGCCGGCAACGACGCCACCGTCGCCACCGCCGGCGCCTCCGGCAACTTCGAGCTCAACGTCATGCTCCCGGTCATCGCCAAGAACGTGCTGGAGTCGATCCGGCTGCTGGCCAACGTGACCCGGCTGCTCGCCGACCGGACCGTCGACGGGATCGTCGCCCACCGCGAGCGGGCCCGCGAGTACGCCGAGTCCTCGCCCTCCGTGGTCACCCCGCTCAACAAGTACCTCGGGTACGAGGAGGCGGCGAAGGTCGCCAAGAAGGCGCTGGCCGAGCAGAAGACGATCCGTCAGGTCGTCGTCGAGGGCGGCTACGTCGAGCGCGGTCTGCTCACGGCGCAGCAGCTCGACCGGGCGCTGGACGTCCTGCGGATGACACATCCTTGACGTGCTCCCTGGCCTAAAGTCCAGGGATTCCGGCCTGGGTCGTCTGACCCTTCCGGGGGCTTCCTGCTTCAACGCGCTGTGCGGGCACGTGTGCCCGTCTGTTGAGTCGGCACGGAGCGCGGTGCCGGTGTTGTCACCGGTCCGTTTCTCCGTGCCGCTCGCCGAACCCGGCGTGCGGCTCTCACCGCACC